>CAJPQU010000029.1 GCA_905372875.1 uncultured Schwartzia sp.
CTCCAATTCCAAATGGGCGCGAGCCGATTCCTTCATCTGTTCGATCTCTAACTTCGCGGCTTCCTTCTGCTCATGCGTCTCCTGGTCAGCCCGGGCCGCCGCAGCGTCCGTGATCTCCTGCGCCTTCAGGCGAGCCTGGGAAAGCTGTTCTTCGTATTCCTTCTTCAGCTCGGCCGCCTTCGCCCGGTCAGCATCGGCATCCAAAATATTCTTCTCGATCTTCGCCGAGCGCTCGTGCATGGTTTTCAGCAGAGGCCCCCAGGCAAATTTCTTGAGTACCGCGAGGAGAACGATGAAGTTGACAATCTGGACCAGAAGCGTCGCATTGATGTCTAACATCCTTCAACCCCTCCTTTGCTCGTGCGAAAAGGCGACCGCCGAAAAGCTGCCGCCTTGCCGCCAAAACACTCCGGCTTATTTTGCCAAGAGCGGATTAGCAAAGATGAGGATGAGGACGACGACCGTCGCGATGATGGGCATGGACTCGATGAGACCGCAGGATACGAGGGCGCTGGTAAAGAGGGAGTCCTTCGCTTCCGGCTGCCGGGTAATGCCTTCGATGAGACGGGAAAGGACCTTGGAGTCGCCGTAAGCGGCAGCCGCCGACGCGACGCTCATAATAACCATAACTGCGAGAAGAGACATAACGATTGGTGACATGAAAAAATTCCTCCTTAAAATTGACCTTTATGATAGAGAAAACGTTCAGCCCGAAGGCTTAGCCGCTGAACACGGCCGGCAGCAAGGGATCACTCCTCATGCGTCCTCGCCGACGGCGCAATATAGGTGATCGACAGCATGGTGAAAATGTAAGCCTGAATGACGCCAACGAAAAGGCTGAAAAGAATCCACGGCGTGCTGGGCAGCCAGTTGATAACCCCCGGAACCAGCTCCAAGATGATGACGATCAAGACTTCGCCCGCTAGGATGTTGCCGAAGAGACGGAACGCCAGTGAAGCCGGCCGCGACAGCTCTTCAATCAGGTTGACGATGATGAACGGCGCGAACGGCTCAATGAAGTGGTGCAAATGTCCGGCGCCCTGCTTCATCAGGCCCACCGCATGGTTGACGAAGAACGACATAAAGATGGCCATGCCCAGCGTCGTGTTGATATCGTTGGTCGGCGATTCCATCCCCGGGCAGAGCCCCAGCCAGTTGGCCACCATGAGGTACAGAAACAGCGTGAGGAACAGCGGCACTAAAAAAACGCCGTCTTCGCCGATCAACGCCTTGACCTGCGTCTCCCAAAGGTCGGCCACTGCTTCCATTGCGTTCTGCCAGCCCGTTGGGACTTCCTTCAGGTTCCGCGTCGCCAAGATGGCCACCAAAATGATGATCGCCATCGTGATCCAAGTCATGAGGATCGTATGTTCATTAAAGGTATGACCTCCGATCTCAATGACCTCGCGGACACCGATTTTGTCCATAAACCCCCCTCCTTACTCCTAAAATGTTTGATTCTTACCTGTCTTACACAGTCGGGATGCCAAGAGACAGCCGAACGCCAGCGTGAGGAACAAAAAATACCCGATGGAAGCCACAAAAAAAGCGTCGGTGGATATCTGCGCCGTCACGCTCAGGATCAGGATCAGCGAGCCGAATCTTACCAGCGGCCCCCGCTGGAGCTGTCTTTTCGCTTTCGCCAGATCAAACGACCCACTGCTCATACGGTTCGTCAGGCTCCAGCAGCAAACAGACGCGGCAAAATACCCAACAAAAAGCGCGCCGATAAGCCACCCCCGACCCGCCGAAAGCAGGCCGAAGAACCCTATAAGCGTGCATCCTGCAAGGAGTTTGAGCATCCATTGGCCGCCCCTGCCATAGACCGATAAGAATCTGTTCATTTTCCTCCCCGGCCACATGACGCGGCCATCGATGAATAATGAATACATACCGTACTTGCCATTTATTATACCCTGAAATTTTACTGGAAAGCAAGGGCAAATCAATTTTTTCCCGACATTTTTTTCCAAAGGGAAAGAATCGCCACGGGAAAACCCAAAAATATCCCCGTCAGGATCCCCTTGGGAGCCGTTCCGAAGTACTCGTCGAATTTCCAACCAAGCCATATACAAATCCCCACGTTGGCCGCCAAAAAAAAGCCCAAACCGAAAAAAAGGGAAGCCGCCTTCACCATCTGGCGCAGCCCCCCATAACGTACTTGGTCACTATCCGTATGCTCTTTTCCCCTATCGCGCCCTGGCATTTTTTCCATGATACTTCGGTTTCCTCACGCTTCGAAACGTTCCGGCCCGTGCTCCAAAAAGCCGTAGCGGCAGCGGATCGCCTCGACGATGCGCCGGGCCGCCTGCCCGTCGCCGTAAGGGTTGCAGGCCTCCGACATGGCCCGGTAAGCCGCGTCGTCCGTGAGGAGATGCCGGGCCTCTTCGTAGACATTCGCCTCCGCCGTGCCGATGAGCTTCACTGTCCCCGCGGCCACAGCCTCCGGCCGCTCCGTCGTGTCCCGCAAAACCAGGACAGGTTTTCCCAAAGCCGGTCCTTCCTCCTGCACGCCCCCGGAATCCGTCAAAATCAGCGTAGAACGCGCCATGAGATTGGCAAAGGGCTCATAGTCCAAGGGATCGATGAGGTGAACCCGCGGCACATCTCCCAGCTCCTGCCGTACCACTTCCCGCACCTTAGGATTGCGGTGTACGGGGAAGACTACGGCGATGTCCGGGAACTCCTCCGCTAACTGCCGCAGCGCCTGATAAACGTGGCGCATGGGTTCGCCCAAGTTCTCCCGGCGATGGGTGGTCACTAAGAGAATACGGTGGCTTTGGAAATCAAGATCCGAGAATTCGGCGGGGAAAATATAATCCTGGCGCACCGTGTGATGAAGGGCGTCGATGACCGTGTTGCCGGTGACGAAGATGTGATCCGCCGGGACGTTTTCGGCCAAAAGATTCCTCTCGGCGGTGGGGGTAGGCGCGAAATGAAGATCAGCGATAGCCCCCGTGAGGCGGCGGTTCATCTCCTCGGGAAAGGGGGAATACTTGCTGCGGGTACGAAGCCCCGCTTCCACGTGTCCTACCGCCGTCTGGTGATAATAAGCCGCCAGCGCCCCGGTGAAGGTGGTGGTGGTATCGCCGTGCACCAACACCAGATCCGGCCGTTCCGCCGTCAGCACGCCATCGAGCCCCGCCAAGGCCCGCCGAGTGATGTCGAAGAGCGTCTGCCCGACCGCCATGATGTTGAGATCATGATCGGGACGAATGTGAAAAAGATGAAGCACCTGATCGAGCATTTCCCGGTGCTGCGCCGTTACGGCCACCACTGTGGCAATCTCTTCCGGGTGCTTTCGAAGTTCGAGGATCACCGGCGCCATTTTTATAGCTTCCGGCCGCGTCCCGAACACGGTCATGACCTTGATCTTCCCTTTCGGCTCCATGCAGCAAAGCCCTCCGTAATCAATGCGTATGTGCGGTATTGTTCAAATGAAAGATTCCCAGGCGCTTGGCGCCGTACAGCACAGAGGCGACAACGCCGACGAGAATGAGCAAGGCGAAACCTGGGCTGACCTCCGTCACGGCGACGGCGCTGGTGCCCAGCAGGGCGCTGATGGTATACATCAAAAGCACCGCCTGCCGCTGGGTAAACCCGAGACTGAGGAGACGATGATGAAGATGACCCTTATCGGGCTTCATGATGGGAACCCCGGCCAGTTTCCGGCGCACGATGGCAAAGGCCGTATCCAAAATGGGCAGCCCTAATGCCAGGATCGGCACGATGAGAGCGATGGTCGCGGCGCTCTTCACCGCCCCAATTACGGAGATGCCCGACAGCATAAAGCCCAAAAACATGCTCCCTGTGTCCCCCATGAAAATGCGGGCTGGATTGAAATTATAATACAAGAAGCCGAAAGCCGCCCCGGCCAAAGCCGCCGTCACCACAGCTACCAAGAGGAAATTCTGCTGCAGGGCCACCAGAAAGATGGTCACGGCGGCGATGGTAGAGACCCCCGCTGCCAATCCGTCCAAGCCGTCAATGAGGTTCACCGTGTTCGTCAGCCCCACGATCCAGAAAAGCGTCCCCGGAATCGCCACATAATCATAAAGGTACAGGACATCCCCGAAGGGATCGCTGATGAAATCAATGCGAACGCCGTATGCCATCGCCAATCCCGCACAGCCGATCTGCCCCAGGAGCTTCACTTTCGCCGGGAGATTGAAATAATCATCAAGCAGACCCAGTACCACGATGAGGGAACCGCCGATCAAGAGTCCCGTCAGCCCTTGTTCCACATCGGCCGGTACCTCTGCCGTCATCAAGTAGACGCCCATAGCCGCCATGAAGGCGAGATAAATGCCCAGCCCGCCGATGCGCGGCACCGGCTGTTTATGCACCTTCCGCGCCTCCGGCGTATCCAAGGCCCCCGTCCGAAAAGCCAGCCATATCACTCCGGGCGTAATCACAAAAGCCATCGCCAGCGCTACAAAAAACGTCAACCCATACTCCGGCATCGCCGCACCCCTTTTCTGTTATTGCCCTATTCTACCGCAAAGGAAAAAGCCTGTCAAACCGGCCGCGGCGGTAAAAGAGCGCCATTACCCTAACTTGACGAACTTTCGATCCCGTCGGGAAAAATAGAGCTGCTTATCGTAGCCGTAGGTTTTCGCGTAGGCGATGGCCTCGTCAATGTACGCCCCGCAATCTTCCGGCTCGTGGGCGTCGGAGGAGGTAATGACGGGAAGATCGTAATCTGCCGCTACAGCCATGAAATCGGGATACGGCGATATCTCGGCGATGGGATAGCGATAGAGAGTGCCGGTATTGATATCGACGGCCATGTCAGCCTTCTTCATCGCCCGGGCCACCCGCTCCAAATACGGCGTCACGTCGAAATCCGGTAAGACTTTATACACCCGCAGATTAAAGGGATGGCCCAGCACGTCGTAAAGCCCGCTGGCGCAGAGTTTTTCTGCTTCCGACGCGTAGGCGTCGTAGATCTCCTGCAAGGGGCGGCGCGAAAATTCTTCCTGCACCGCGGACGCGTCGAAACCCCAGCCCGCGACGAAATGCACCGAGCCGATGAGATAATCGAAATCATACCGCTCCAAAATGGCCTTCACCTTGTCCTGATCCTGAAAATTGCAGACCTCCATGGCAATTTTGGCCGAATGGCCCCGCTGTTTAAGCCGCTCCATGAACGAAAAATACTCATCGATGGTGTATTTGAACTTATTTTTCGTTAGCCATTCCCGCTGAAAGACCCCCACCGGCGAATCGTCTAACGTCAAATCGTCATAATACAGCGCCCGGAACTCGGGAAAGCCGTGGCTATGCTCGGTGAAACCGATATCGTCCAAGCCCCGGGCTGCCGCCGCTTGGAAAAATCCTTCGGCCCAATCGCAATCGTAGGAACCCCGCTCAAAGTGCATGTGATAATCGATCTTCATGGCCGCGCTCCCTCCACTCCCATCACTTTTCCTCTATCCTCATGGTCCCCCGATGGCCCCCGCGTCCAAAAGTTCCCGCAGCTTCGTCATGACCCCGTAAGCCGTGTTGGGCGGAATTTCTTCCCGGGCCGCTTCTTTCACATCGGGATGCGCGTTGGCCATGGCGAAGCTGTGCCCCACCGCCGAGAGCATCTCCACGTCGTTGAGATAATCGCCGAAGGCGGCACATTCTTCCGGCGCGACGCCCAAAAGTTTCTGAAGCTGCCGCACCGCCACACCCTTATTGACGCCGGGACGCATGACATCCACCCAATAATGGGAACTCAAGACCACCCGCACCGGCCCGTCAAGGCGGGAAAGAGGCGGATAGATGCGCTCTTCCGCCGCGCCAAACTCCGCGTCGCAGAAGGCCACCTTGATGATCTCCTCTTCCTTGGCGATGGGGGCGAGATCCGGCACCACGGTGCACTGGGTAAAATATTGACGCATATTCTCCATGTACGGCGCCCATCGCTCCGTCACATAGGCCAGACGCTTGCCGCAGAGGACAGGGTAAGCCGCGGGCACCATCGCCCCCGCCGCCAGCACCCGGGCCACATCATCGCCGTCCAATTCCGCCGAAAAGAGCTCTTCGTCATGACGCGCCACAAAGGTGCCGTTCTCCGCCACGAAGATGAAATTGTCGATGTACCGGCCCATTTGGCGAAGAAGCGCCGAATACTGCCGCCCGCTGGCGGGGCAAAAGACCGCCCCCCGTTGCAGGATCTCCCCCACCACTTCGTCGAACATCGGGGGCATCTGCCCCGCGTCGTCCAAGAGCGTTCCGTCCATGTCGCAAAAAATCAGTTTGATCATCGAATCATCCTTTGTCCCCCACCGCGTTTCCCTAAAAGGCGCAAGGACCCCAAGGGACTACCCTCGGCTTCCTTGCGCCAAATGTCTTTTATCTCAGCACCGCTGCCCTCGCGGCGCGACGGGGAAAAGCACTCAAACGTCGTCGCCTAAGAACTCGTCTGTCTCCCGCTCGATTTCCAAGAGACGGTTATATTTCGCGTTGCGCTCGCTGCGGGACGTAGCACCCGTCTTGATCTGCCCCGTATTGAGGGCCACAGCGAAATCGGCGATAAAGCTGTCCTCACTCTCGCCGCTCCGATGGCTCATGACGCAGCGATACCCCCGGCGCTGGGCCAGCCGCACCGTCTGCATGGTCTCACTGACAGTGCCGATCTGGTTCGGCTTGATGAGGATGGCATTGGCCACCCCGTTTTCAATACCTTGCCGCAAGATCTTTTCATTGGTCACGAAGAGATCGTCCCCTACAAGCTGCACCTTATTCCCCATCTGCAAGGTCAGCTTCGACCAGCCGCCCCAATCGTCCTCGCTGAGACCGTCCTCAATGGAGAAGATGGGATACTTTTGGCAGAGATCCTCATATTTCGCGATCATTTCCTCACTGGTAAAGGTGCGCCCTTCCAATTCATACTTGCCGTCCTGGTAAAGTTCGCTGGCGGCCACGTCGAGGGCTAATTGAATCTGCTCGCCCGGCTTGTACCCGGCCTTGACGATGGCTTCCATGATGATCTTGATCGGTTCCTCATTGTCCTTGAGGTTCGGCGCGAATCCCCCTTCGTCCCCCACGGCGGTACTGTACCTGGCAGCGTTCAGAACCCCTTTCAGCGCATGATAGATCTCCGTCGCCGCCCGCAGGCCTTCGGAAAACTTAGGGAAGCCGAAGGGCATGATCATGAATTCCTGAAAATCTACGCTGTTGTTGGCATGCACGCCGCCGTTGATGATGTTGAACATAGGCACCGGCAAGACCCGGGCGTTCACGCCGCCTAAATAACGGTATAAGGGGATGCCGAGACTCTTTGCCGCCGCCCGGGCCACGGCCATAGATACCCCTAAGACGGCGTTCGCCCCCAAGTTGGAATAATTGTCCGTGCCGTCGAGGCTTCGCATGGCATCATCCACGGTCTGCTGATCGAAAGCTTCCAGCCCCTCCACCGTATCCGCGATCCGCTCATTCACATTAGCGACAGCTTTCTGCACGCCTTTCCCGCCGAACCTTGCGTCCTTATCCCGCAGCTCCAGGGCTTCTCTTTTCCCTGTGCTGGCGCCGCTGGGCACGGTGGCACTGGCCATTGTGCCGTCACTCAACGCCGCCGACGCCCGCACCGTGGGATTGCCCCGGCTGTCCAGCACCTCTATCGCCTTGATTTCCTCGATATACACCATTTTAACTTCACCGCGCTTTCTGCAAAGTATGCCCTCACACGGCCGCTTTCTTCGATACCGCTGCGAAGACTGAAGGCCAACCCCATGCCGGCCGGCTGCCGAAGGCAATCCTCCTTCCGTTTCCTTCCGGAGGCAGCCCGCCGCACCCCGCCGGAAACCACAAACATTCCCATTCTATCTATATCTATATACTCCGCCGGAAAAATTGTCAAGGGAATTGTCAGACTTCGAAAATATTTCTTTCCCTTTTCGGTGTCAGCTGCGCTCATGCGTTCTTCCTCGAGAAAATCCGGCAGGAACGCGAAAATTCCTACCACAATCTATTTGCTCCCGATTGTCGGGTTATTGCATATCGAAACAGCGAAGCGTATAATTTAATTATAATTTTTCTCATGAAAGGCAGGGCGCCGTATGGAACTGAAAAATTACATGGAGGACATCGTCGCGCAAAAATTGGAAGCGATCCTTAAACAATACCCCGATTGCTGCTCCTGTGAAAAATGCCGCCGGGACATCATGAGCCTGGCGCTCAATCATCTCCCTCCGCGCTACATCTCCACCGACAAAGGGAATCTCTACGCCCGGATTGAACTGCTGTCCATCGCCTATGATTCCGATATCGTAGAGAAGATCGCCAAGGCCATCGCCGTCGTATCCAAAAACCCGCGCCACGAAGATGAAAACGAGACAAAACACTGACAATCCGCTCCTGTCTCGCAAAGGCAGCGGCAAAGGTACATCAGCAGGAAAGCTACGTTCCGCCCCTATCCCCCACAGAAAAAAGCGCCGGCCCATAGCCGACGCTTTTTTCTGTCCTTCAATAGTTCCTGGCGACCTGCTGGAAATAAGCCTGCGGATGCTCGCAGACGGGACACTTCGGAGGTGCCTGCGTCCCTTCACAGACATAGCCGCAGTTCAAACACTGCCAGAGGATCTTTTCGCCTTTCTTGAAGACCTTATCCTGCTCGATGTTGAGAAGGAGAAGCTGATAGCGCTCGTCATGCTCCTTTTCGATCCTGCCCACCGCTTCAAAGAGCCGGGCGATCTTGTCAAAGCCCTCTTCCCGCGCCGTCTTGGCGAAGCCGGGATACATGGAGGTCCATTCCTCATTCTCCCCCGCAGCCGCGATCTTAAGGTTCTCCTCCGTGCTGCCGATGCCCCCCGTCACCAATTTGTACCAGATCTTGGCGTGTTCTTTCTCGTTCCCTGACGTCTCCTCGAAGATGTTGGCGATCTGCACGAAGCCGTCCTTCTTTGCCTTGGACGCAAAGAAGGTGTACTTCGTCCGCGCCTGGGATTCCCCGGCGAAAGCCGCCCACAAATTCTTTTCGGTCTGCGAACCCTTGAGTTCCATAAATTACCACTCCTTTCCGTAATCCCAAATACCTATCGACCGTCCCTTAATTATAATCCCCCGCCACAAAAAATAAAAGAGCGCCCTTCACTTTTCTGCGAGGCGCTCAACCAAAGTCCGCTGTGCTAACGCCCGGCGGGCTTTATCTACTGTTCCCCTGCTCACATCCCCTTCGCGGGCACGGGGCCCCGGGACAGGGCGATAGCTCCCGTGCGGGCAATTTCCAAGATCTCATAGTCGGACAAAACCTCACAAATGGCGTCGATCTTTTTCGCCCCCCCGGTCAATTCGATGACCACGTTGGAAGTGCTGACATCCACGATCTTCGCCCGAAAAATATTGACGATGTTAATGATGTCCGCCCGGGTCTCCGTAGTGGCCCGTACCTTGATCATCACCAGTTCCCGGGTGATATGCTCTGTAGCGCTGATGTTCACCACTTTGATGACGTCGATAAGCTTCGCCACCTGATTTTTGACCTGCTCTAATTCCTGGGGGCTGTCCACGGAAACCACCACGTTGATTCGAGTCACGTCGGCCTCTTCCGTGTACCCGGCGGAAATGCTCTCAATGTTGAAGGCCCGGCGGCTGATGAGCCCCGCCACATGGGTCAGGACGCCGGGCTTATTGTCTACCAAGACGGCCAAAAGGTATTTTTTCATGATTTTCCGCCTCCCAGCACCATTTCATCCAAGCGCTTCCCTCCCGGCACCATGGGCAGCACATCCTCCGCCTCCGGTACCATCACATCAAGGAGCATGGGCCCATCGTGGGCGAAGGCCTGGCGGATCGCCGGCAAAAGCTCGGCCGGGCGTTCCACCCGAGTGGCGGCTACGCCCATGGCTTCGGCCAATTTCACAAAATCCGTGTGGCCGTTGAGACGCGATTCGGAAAGATGCTGCTGGTAGAACATACGCTGCCACTGAGCCACCATGCCCAACACATGATTGTGCAGGACGATGATAGTGATCTTCACGCCGTAATCCGCCGCCGTGGCCAGTTCCTGACAGTTCATCATGATGCTGCCATCCCCGGTAAAAAGGATGACCCGCTGCGCAGGGCGGGCCAGCTTGGCGCCGATGGCGGCGGGCAAACCGTAGCCCATGGTGCCGAGGCCGCCGGAGGTAAGAAACTGGCGGGGTCGGCGCGCCTTAAAAAACTGTGCCGCCCACATCTGGTGCTGCCCCACATCGGTGACGATAATGGCATCATCTTCCGCGATACGGCTCACGGCCTCGATGACAGCCTGAGGCATGATCTCGGTGCTGTCTTTTTCGTAGGCGAAGGGATGTTCCTTGTGCAGACCTGCCGTATACGCCCGCCATTCTCGGCTGTGCGCCTGATAATCTACGCGGGAAGCGGCGATCTTTTGCCGCAGAAGTGGCACCGACCAGCGCAGATCTCCCACGACGGGATAATCCACCGGGACGTTCTTATTGACCTCGGCGGCATCGATCTCAAACTGCGCGATCTTCGCACGGGGGGCAAACTCCTTTACCACGCCGGTCACCCGATCGTCGAAGCGTAAACCGAGGCCGATGAGGAGATCACACCCCATGATGGCCATATTCGCCGCGTAAGAACCGTGCATCCCGGCCATGCCGAAAGACGCCTCATCCGCCGGGTCGGCACATCCCAAGGCCATGAGCGTCGATACCACGGGAATACCCGTGGCGGCCACAACCGCCCGCACGTCCTCCGTCACGTCTGCCAGCGTGACGCCGCCCCCCAGGAAAAAGAGAGGGCGCTCCGCTTTTTCCAGCGCTCCTAAAAAAGCGTCGATCTGGGCCTCGTTGCCCGAAAAATCACCGCTGTAGCCCCGCAGATGAATCTCTTCCGGATATTCGTAGTCAAATTCCGCCGCGAACACATCCTTGGCGATATCGACGACTACCGGGCCGGGGCGACCGGTGCGGGCGATGAAAAAGGCCTCCCGAATAACCCGCGGCAGCTCCTCGGCCCGCTTCACCAAATAATTGTACTTCGTGATGGGACAGGTGATGCCGGAGACATCGGCTTCCTGGAAGGAGTCCCGCCCGATATAGGGATTCCCTACCTGCCCTGTGAAGCAGACCAAGGGGATAGAATCCATATTGGCCGTGGCAATTCCGGTGACGAGATTCGTCGCACCCGGTCCCGAGGTAGCGAACACCACCCCCACTTTTCCCGAGGCTCGGGCGTAGCCGTCCGCTCCATGCACCGCCCCCTGCTCGTGCTTCGTCAAAATATGGGGAAACTTCATCTTGTAGAGTTCATCATACAGCGTTAGCACCGCACCGCCAGGATACCCGAAGACGAGGTCGACCCCTTCCTTTTTCAGGCCTTCCAGCACCGCCCGCGCCCCATTGATCACCACCGGGACAACCCCCTTTACACTATTACAATATATGTTCTCCTATTATACCCGCTTCCCTTCTCCCTGACAAGCAGAAAATACGGGGCGCGGTATCGCGCCCCGTATTTACGTCCCATTCCCCTTTTGCGTGATGGCGTAGCTTTCGGGGTGAAGGCCAGGGCGGGGGATGAGATCGATTTGGATGGCCAGTTCTTTTTGCAGGGCGTCTAACAGACCGGAAAGGTGGATGGCCTCCTTGACTTTCGGTTCCAGCTCAATTTCGTACCCGAAGGCGGCGTGGGAGCGGCTTTCGATGCGGCGGATGTCGCGGCAGATGCGAACCCCCACCGTCTCCGGGGACTCGACACGGCCCCGACCTTGACAGCAGGGGCAATCACTGTAAAGGAGGCTTTCCCAATTTTGCCGCGATTTTTTGCGGGTGATCTCCACCAATCCCAGGGCGGAGAGCCCCACGATGTTCGTCTTGATGCGGTCGTGACGGGCGATCTCCCGCATGGTGGAGAGGAGTTCTTCTTTCTGCTCGTCCTTCTCCATATCGATGAAGTCCACGACGATGATGCCGCCGATGTCCCGCAGGCGGAGCTGCCGCAGAATCTCCACCGCGGCCTCTTTATTCATCCGGTAGACGGTGTCGCTCAAATTGGCCCGCCCCACGTATTTCCCTGTATTCACGTCGATGACCGTCAGCGCTTCGGTGCGGTCGATGACAAGAAAGCCGCCGGAGGAAAGTTCCACCACCCGGCTGCTCAACGCTTCGATGGCCTCGTCTACCCTGTAGGCGCGAAAGAGGGGCGTTTTTTCCTCGTAGAGCTGCACCCGCTCCGTGAGCTCGGGGGAAAGAACGGATAAAAGCTCGCGGATACGCCGACAAACCGCTTCATCGTCCACAATGAGCGCATCGATGTCCGCCGTCATGGAGTCCCGGACGATGCGAACGGCTAGCTCCGCATCACGGTAGAGAAGGGCGGGCGCGGATTGATGACAGCTCTTCGCCCGAACGGTTTCCCAAAGGCCCGAGAGATACCGTACTTCCGCCGCCAAAGCCGCTTCGCTCTGCCCCGCCGCCGCCGTCCGCACGATGAGCCCCATGCCCTCCGGTACGATCGCTTCCGCGATCTTCCGCAGGCGGAGGCGTTCTTCTTCTCCCTCAATACGGCGGGAGAGGCCGACGTAGGCAGCGGTAGGCATCAGGACACAGGTGCGTCCCGGGAGCGACAGGTGCGTCGTCACCCGCGGTCCCTTCGTGCCGGCGGCGTCCTTCACCACCTGCACCGGCAGCGTTTGCCCCGCCGCCAGACGCTTTTGCCCCGGAAACGCCTTGGCCACATCCGGCGGCAAGCCGTCTCCGATGTAAAGGAAGGCGTTTTTCCGTCCGCCGATGTCCACAAAGGCGGCCTCCATCCCCGGCAGAACGTTCTGCACTTTGCCGTTATAGATATTCCCCACCAGATGAGAATGCGAGGGGCGTTCCGCCGCCACTTCCTGTAAAACATCGTCCTCTATGAGGGCCATGCGGGTCTCTTCGGGAACAACGTTCACTAAAATTCTTTTCAAAGGCGCACCTCCTCAATCGGCATCCATCAGGGATCGGCCGCCGCCCCAGAGGGCGCGGCGATGTATCGCGGCCATGGGCGCGTCCCCTGGCAGGGCGAAGGCGTCACATAAAACGGACAGCACTTCTCCCGGCTTGACGCTCCCCGTAGGGGTGATGCGGATCGCCATGCGCAGGCGAGCGGTTCCCGCCGCCCACGCGATGGTCACGTCGCCCTTCATATATTGCTTCACTTCAATATCCCGGGTCTTCTTCGGCGAGGAACGCCGATACCAACATTCTTCCGCTTCATTAAAGGACTCTACCGCCCGCCGCGCCGCGTCTTCGTCGCCGCAGCCGGGCAGCGTGATCTCATAATCCGCCTGATCCACGGCGGCCATGAGGGCCTGATGACGTCCCTTCAACAGGCGCAGGCGGGAAAGCTTCACCCCGTCGGGCAGCTTCGCCGCCAAGCGAGCCGAAACCTCCTCCACAGAAAGCGCCTCGGTCAGTTCAAAATCCATATACTCCGCTTCGCTGGTCACCCCCACCGCTAACGCCGAAGCGAAGGCGATTTTGAGATGGGGATTGAAGCCCTCGGAGTAGGCGGCGGGAAGCTTCGCCCGGCAGATGGCCCGCTGAATCATATCCGCGTAATCGAGATGCGAAATATAGCGTATCCCTTCCTCCTTGGTGACCTCCCCCCGGTAGGTGTAAAGGGTGCGGGGTATTTTTTTCTCCTTCGCTTCATCCATCCTGCCGCCCTCCGTCCACGATATGAACACCCAGCCGGGGGCAGATACCGCAGCCAGTGCAGTCGCCCCTCCGGCAGTCTGGCGTCAGCGCCGCCGCCATGGCTTTTTTCCACTCCCCCAGCAAAAAAGCGCGGCTGACCCCGGGAGACGTGTGTTCCCAAGGGAGCGCTTCGGTAAAATCGCGGGTTCGCTCATTGTAAAACGCAGGATCGACGCCGCAGGCGGCAAAGGCTTCCTGCCACGCTTCTCCCCGGAACTGATCCGACCAGCCGTCAAACTTCGCCCCCCGCCGCCACGCTTCCTCGATGACCGCCGAAAGCCGCCGATCGCCCCGGGCTAAAACCCCCTCCAAAAGGCTGACTCGGGCGTCGTGGTAGGTATAGTGGATGGCACGATCGCGGATGTGATCCTTTAAGAGCCGCTGCTTTCGCTCAAATTCCGCCAAGGATCGCTGCCCGAACCACTGGAAGGGGGTAAAGGCCTTAGGAACGAAGCAGGACACGCTGACCGTCACTTTCACTCCGCGCCGTCCCTTGATCGCCGTATAGAGATCCACCACCTTCTTCGCCAAATCGGCAATGCCGATGATGTCCTCGTCGGTCTCCGTGGGCAGCCCCATCATGAAGTACAGCTTCACCTGCTTCCATCCCTGCCGGTAAGCCGCCCCCACCGCTTCTAAGAGGTTCTCCTCCGTCACCCCCTTATTGATCACATCCCGGAGACGCTGCGTGCCCGCCTCGGGAGCGAAGGTGAGGCCGCTTTTTCGCACCGTCTGCATCTTGTGGGCCAACTCGATGGAAAAGCTGTCGATACGCAGCGACGGCAGGGAAAAACTGACCTTCTCCCCGGCGAAATCGGTCATCAAATCGTCCACGAAGCCTCCCAAGCAGAAATAATCCGCCGAGCTTAGAGACGTCAAAGACATCTCATCATACCCCGTGGCGTCGACGAGCTTTCGCGCCAGATCCCGCAGTCGCTTCGGGGAGCGCTCCCGCACCGGGCGATAAGCAATGCCCGCCTGACAGAAACGGCAGCCCCGGGTGCATCCCCGGAAAAGCTCCAGCATCACGCGATTATGAACGATATCAATGTACGGCACCACCGGCTTTTCCATCGCTTCAACCGCGTCGAAATCCTGCACCACCCGCTTGTAGACCACGGGACGCGCCGCCGGTTCCAGCACCGTCAGCCCTTCATAGCCCCCGTCTGCCCCGTAGCGCGGCGCGTAAAAGGACGGCACATAAAATCCGTCTAAAGCCGCCGCCCGCCGCAAAAATCCCTTGCGCCCGCCGGGACGCCCTTCCCCTTTCCAGGCGATGAAGGCCGCCACTAATTCCGGCAGCGCTTCCTCCGCCTCGCCAATGAGGAAGAGATCGAAGAAGTCCGCCACCGGCTCCACATTATAAACGCAGGGGCCGCCGCCGATGACGAAGGGAACGTCCTCTCCCCGCACCGCCGCCCGCAGGGGGATATCCGCCAAGGAGAGCATGTTGAGGACGTTGGTGTAAACCATTTCATATTGGAGAGAAAAACCCAGGAAATCAAATCGGCTGATCTCCGTGAAAGTTTCCAGCGAAAAGAGCGGCAGATGCCGCTCCCGCATCGCCGCTTCCATATCCACCCAAGGGGCGTAGACCCGCTCGGCCGCCGTATCCTCCCGGCGGTTCAGCACCTCGTAGAGGATCTTCAGCCCCAAATTCGACATGCCCACTTCGTAAACGTCCGGCATGGAGAGCGCCACCGTACACGATACCTTGCCCCAGTCTTTTTTGCTCACATTCCATTCGCTGCCTGTATAGCGGGCGGGCTTCGTCACCGCGCCCAAAAGATCAGGCGTCAATTTCACCATAAATGTCTAAACCCCTAACGCCGTTCCTTTCCTGCCGCCCGCCGGCTGCCGCGATCCTATTCCATAACGGGGATCAGGCGGCTGAACAGGCGGCGGTTCTCTTTCAATTTCTCTTCGTTGCCAAACACGCAGTAGATGTCCTGCTTCATGCCTTTTTCCACCAACTCCGCCAAGGCACGGATCTCGGCCTCCCCCGTCGTCAGAACTTCCCGGCGGGTCTGTTGCCGCATCTCATCCGTGACGCCCCGCAGATAGCAACCCGCCGCCAAACTCCCCTTCATCTGAGGCGTCAGGGGCGTGTCCATGGCGCTGATGGTGCCGATGATGTACTTCGTTATCTCCCGCGCCGAAGCCGTAAACTGCCGCAGATAGTCCGCCACCTCGTCATAGACCGCCAAGGTTTCGGAGAGATTCGGATCACGGTACGAGGTAAAGAGCAGGATCCCCTCCCGGGAAAACTGGGCCGACGCCCCGTAAGCGCCCCCCTGGACGCGCACGCGATTCCAGAGATAACCGTAACGCATGATGGTTTCCAGCACCCGCATGGCGCCGGTGAAGGGGTAGCCCAATTTACGGAAATCGGCCGCCTTGCCTACATACTGCACCCGGCTGGAATTGGTCAGTCCCTCGTTCTTCACCGGCGCCGCCAGCGTATAATCTGCCGCCGGGTAATGTTCAGCCGGCAGCGC
>CAJPQU010000030.1 GCA_905372875.1 uncultured Schwartzia sp.
AAAATAAAATTAAAAATAAAATGAGAAAAAGGCCCATGCCTCAGGTGTTTTCGAAAAGAAGAAGCCGGGCGCGTTGCCGGCGGGCCAGATAAAAGAAAACCGCTCCGGCGCAAGGCAGAGCGGCGTGGCTTTTGATATGGCTGTTACATGGCGTCAGGCTAAGATATACACCTCAATATCCCGACGGCCGAAGGCGATAGCGTCGCCATAATCATCCATGCATAGATCGATCATGTGTCCTTCGATGATACCGCCGGTGTCGGCGGCGATGGCTACGCCGTAGCCAGGAACAAAGACTTTGGTCCCGAGGGGAATGATGTCGGGATCCACGGCGACGACGCCGTGCCCCGCCGGGAGACCACTGGCGGTGACGCCGGCGCCGCCGCCGTCAGACGGCAGGTAAGCGCTGGCTTCCATCTCCAAAACATAGGCGTAAGTAAGCGGTCCCTGAGGTGTGTAGACAACATTCGGGCCGAGGGCGGCTTCGCGTTCCGCGGCCATCTTGGCTTCCTTGATTTCCGCGGCGGCCTCATCGTGTTTTCGGAGATGAAGCTCCATCCCTTTGACGATGGGGGCGTCCGTGCCGGGAGATGCCTGATAGACATCGGCGGAATAACCTAAGTCATTCATGAGCTCCCCGACGGTTTCTTTGGCTGTTTTCAGTGTCCGCTCGTGTCCATCCGCAAAGAGGGTGATCACGACGGCCCGACAGACGCGGATTTCCGTATGATCGACAATTTTCGGCGTGGAGAGGCGGAATTCATCCTTGTCATCTAAGTGAATCCCCGCCTCATGGAGGATACGATCCACCCGGGTGGCCGTGGTGGTGATTTCCTGCGTGTGGCCGTCGGCCGTGATGGTGATTCGTTTGACGCTGATAAATCCGGCGGTGAGGAGCATGACCACCGCCAGCAGTATACATAGAAAGCCCCTGCTCTTAAAAAAGGTTTTTCCCGGTTGGTGCAATTTCATTCAAATCCTCCTTGCCTATGCGAAAAAGCGGGAAAGGGCTGTTGCGTTCTTCTCAGGAGATATCCTGTACCCTGGCGCCGGGGGGTGAAAGCCACACAGATGGGGCTGTGTAGCTTTCATCCCCGGCCGTTCTCCCGCCTTTGCCGTCGTGTACACGGAGCGCGCACGACGAGCCAATGAGATATGCTTATTATACACCTCGTCAATATGAGTGTCAAATTAGCTGAATAGGAGTTTCCCACTTTCGTCTGATTTTTGGCTGAAAAATGGGAAAAGAAAAGTGGTAGACCGCTTTTTTTCGAAGTTGTCTACCACTTTTTACTAATTTTGTTTTCAGAAAAGGCCGTAAAGGAGGCGGGCGTTGGTGGTGGTCTGTTTAGCTAAAGTGGCGAACGATACGCTGCGAATACTCGCTACAAATTCAGCAGTATTTCTAACGAAAGCCGGTTCGTTTCGTTTGCCGCGATACGGGCGGGGAGAAAGATAGGGACTGTCCGTCTCCAGGAGAATCCGGTCAGCAGGCAGCCGGCGGACGATGTCTGGGAGCTTGGCAGCGTTTTTGTAAGTGACGGGGCCGTCGACGCCTAAGTACCAGCCCAAGCGCAAAAGTTCCCGGGCCATTTCAAAACTGCCGGAAAAACAGTGGATGACGCCGGTATTTTCTCGCCCTTCTTTTTTCAGGATGGCCAGGAGATCGCCGTGGGCCTCCCGGTCGTGGATGCAGACGGGAAGGTGAAGCTGGCGGGCGAGGTCCAGTTGGCGGATGAAGCAATGCCGCTGGAGGGCGCGCTGTTCCTGATCTTTTTCCCAATAATAGTCGAGGCCGATTTCGCCGATGGCGATGACTTTGGGATGTTTCGACCATTGGGCCAGCCTCTCTTCCTCCTCTTCGGTAAGGGAGACGGCGTTATTGGGATGGATGCCGACGCCGCAGAAGACGGCATCTTCCGCCTCGGATAGAGCTACGCTTCGGGCGGAGGACGCCATGTCATCGCCGAAATTGACGATATAGCGGACGCCGCTTGCGGCGGCACGCGCGATCGCCTCACGGCGGTCAGCGTCAAATTCCGGTCCGTCAATGTGGGCGTGGGTGTCTACGAGGAAACAAGAAGAGCGTTCGTCAGGCATAAAAGGCTCCTTTCGTATGAAACTCAGGGAATCTGTCTACTGGAGGAAGAACGGCGCGAAGGAAAACACGCGGAAAAGACAGTCTTCTTACCCTTGGTAAGCCGGATAGAAAATCCGCAGGAGGATTGGCTCCTGCGGGAGGTTTTTGACAGAGCGAAGAAAATATCTTTCTTTGTCAGCGGATTTGACTGCCCACCGGCATATCCACGCCCAAGAGCTTCAGCTGATCGCCCTGGGAAGCGGCCAGTACCATGCCCTGGGAGAGGATGCCCCGAATCTTCGTAGGCTTTAGGTTGACCACCATGACTACCGTCTTGCCGATGAGCTGCTCGGGGGTGTAGTGCTGAGAGATGCCGGAGACGATTTCCCGCTCTTCGCTGCCTAAATCTACCCGGAGTTTTAAGAGCTTATCCGTTTCGGGCACCTTTTCCGCGCTGAGGATCTTCACCACCCGGAGATGAATCTTGCTGAATTCGTCGATGGTGATTTCCGCTGACTCGGCGATGGTTTTTTTGGTCTGGGGCGCGTGCAGTTTCGCCGCTGGGGGCGTGGGGGCGGTGCTTCCTTCTTCGGTTTCGATGCGGGGGAAAAGCGGCTCGGCGGCGCCGATTTTCTGCCCGGCGGGGAGCCGTCCCCAGATTTTGAGATCGTCCAAGGACGGTGCGGCTAAAGCGTCAACGCAGCCTAACTGCTGTCGGAGCTTCGGCGCGGTCTGGGGAAGGAAGGGGGAGATGAGTCCGCTGATGATCCGCAGGCTCTCCGCTAAATGGTAAAGAACGGCGGCCAGTTCCGCTTTTTTCGCCGGATCCTTGGCTAGGGCCCAGGGAGCCGTTTCGTCGATGTATTTATTGGCGCGGCCGATAAACGCCCAGACCGTCTTGATGGCCGGGGTCAGCGCCAGCTTTTCCATTTCCGCCTCGTAGGTGCTCACTGTATCCATGGCGTCGGCGACCAGTGCCTCGTCTACCGGGCGTTTGGATGCTGAGCCTTCGATGATGCCCCCTTGAAATTTTCCGATCATGTTCAGGGTGCGGTGGAGAAGATTGCCCAAATCATTGGCTAAATCGGCGTTGATGCGGCTGATGAGGGCGTCGCGGGAGAAATTGCCGTCCTGTCCTAAATTGATTTCCCGCAGGAGGAAATAGCGGATGGCGTCAGCGCCGAATTCATCGATGAGAAGGTTCGGATCCACTACGTTTCCCTTGGATTTCGACATCTTGTCGCCGTTCACGATGAGCCAGCCGTGCCCATAAATTTGTTTTGGGAGCGGCAGGTCGAGGGCCATGAGGATGGCGGGCCAGATGATGGAATGGAAGCGGACGATCTCTTTGCCTACCAGGTGCAGATCGGCGGGCCAGTAACGGTGAAATTTCTCTGGATCAGAGAGAAATCCCACCGGGGTCAGATAATTCGTCAGGGCGTCAAACCAGACGTAGATGACATGTTTTTTGTCCGTGGGGACGGGGATGCCCCAGTCGAAGGAAGTGCGGGAAATACAGAGGTCGTCGAGGCCCTGCCGGATGAAATTGATCATCTCGTTTCTCCGGGATGTGGGTTGAATAAAGTCCGGATGGCTTTCGATATGAGACAGCAACTGGTCGGCGTAGTGAGACATCTTGAAGAAATAGGCCTCTTCGGCTACTTCTTCCACCGGCCGGCCGCAGTCAGGGCATTGGCCGTCTTTCAGCTGATGTTCGGTCCAGTAGGCTTCGCAGGGGGTACAGTAAAGGCCTTTGTATTCCCCTTTATAGATGTCCCCTTTTTCGTAAATGCGCCGGAAGATCTCCTGCACGACCTTTACGTGGCGATCTTCGGTGGTGCGGATGAAGTCGTCGTTGCTGATGGCGAGGCGCTGCCAGAGCTTTTGGAATCCGGCGACGATGGGATCCACATACTGGAGAGGGGTGACGCCTTTTTCTGCCGCGGAGCGCTGAATTTTCTGCCCGTGTTCATCACTGCCGGTAAGAAAAAAGACATCGTATCCCGCCAGCCGCTTAAAGCGGGCGATGGTATCGGCGACGGTGGTACAGTAAGCGTGGCCGATGTGCAGCTGAGCGCTGGGATAGTAGATGGGGGTAGTTATATAGAAAGATTTTTTCTCCATGACGCGCGCGTCCTCCTTTTGCCTTTCCTATTGTAGTATCATACCACGCAAACGAGGCGGGGTAAATACGGCGAAAGGGGAAAAGTCAAAACTGTATTGACGGAACGGGCTATACGTGGTATTCTCGCCGAGAATATGTTTCTGATAGGAAACGCTTATTTTTGCTCCCATAGGCCATAGGAGGAGCGAAAATAAGCGTTATTTTTATGGAGGGCTTCTAATCGTGTTTCGCGAAATGAGAAGAAAAAGACAGGCGCTGTCGGCGTCGGAAGTTGCGGAGATTTTACACAGGGGAACTTCCGGCGTGCTGGCGCTCCTGGGCGATGAGGAGTATCCCTATGCGGTTCCCCTCAGTTATGTGTATGACGAGGGGAAACTCTATTTCCACAGCGCGACAAGCGGACATAAGTAAGATCGATGCTGTTGGGCGGTCGGCCAAGGCGTCCTTTTGCGTGATTGATCAAGATTCGATCAGACCGGAGAAATATACGATGTATTTCAGAAGCGTGATTGTCTTTGGACGGATTCGTGTCATCACCGATGAGAAAAAAAGAGAGCCGCCATAGAAAAATTAGCCGTCAAATATGCGCCGGGCGTTCCGGTTGCGCATCGCGACGAGGAGATCAACCGTGAATGGAAAATTCTCTGTATGTTGGTAATGATCATCGACCATGTAACTGGCAAAGAGGCGAAAGAACTGGTCAGGGAAAAGTCAAAAAATAAATGTTTCACGTGAAACATTAAAAAAGAGCCCGCTCTTTTTTGGGAGCAGGCTCTTTTTTTAATGTTTTATGCTTGAGGTATGCGCCGCGCCGCAAGGCGTTGTTTCCAACGGCCGGTTTGGTGATTTTTACTCGTTTTCCGCGTACCAGAAGGGGCGCAGGAGGTGAAGAGCGCAGGCTCCGCCGGATTCGGGCCCCTCGTCGCGGCGGCTCTTTTGGACGCGCATGAATTGTTCGCCGATCTTGATCTGATAGTCCACGATTTCTCCCAGGAAGGCCTTGCGAGTGACGACGCCGTGGAGGCCCTCCGGGTCTTCCATGGTGGTGAAGTCGATTTCCGAGGGGCGGCTGGCTAAAGAGACGTTCGTTTCTCCTTGGAGACGCTCCGGGAGGAGGAAGCTCTTCGGGATGGCACCGCCCTCGGGGAGGGTGATGACGCCGTCCGCCTGCCTTGCGGCGAGGAAGTTTGAGAGGCCGATGAAGCTGAAGACGAACTTGTTCGCCGGGTGGTTGTAAATGTTCAGCGGGGTGTCGATCTGTTGGACGACGCCTAACTTCATGACTAAGATACGGTCCGAGAGGGCCATGGCTTCCGATTGGTCATGGGTGACGTAGATGATGGAGAAACCGTATTTTACCTGCAAGTCCTTGATCTCAAAGCGCATTTCTTCCCGCAGATGGGGATCAAGGCTGGAGAGCGGCTCGTCGAGGAGCATGACGTCCGGATTGATGGCCAGCGCCCGGGCTAGGGCTACCCGCTGCTTGCCGCCGCCGGAGAGAAAATCTGGGCTTTCATCCTTCGCCTTGAGGAGGTTCGTGGCCTTGAGGGCGTCGGTGGTGCGCTGGTCGATTTCTTTATCGTCCAACTTTCGAATGCGCAGGGGAAAGGCGACGTTTTCGTAGACGGAGAGGTGAGGCCAGACGGCGAAGGCTTGGAACACCATGCCGAAGTTGCGTTTTTCCGGCGGGACGTAATGGTTCTTTTTCGGCGAGGAGAGGAGGCGGTCCCCTACCCAGACTTCCCCGTCGGAGAGATCTTCAAATCCCGCCACCATGCGGAGCGTTGTGGTCTTGCCGCAGCCTGAGGGGCCCAGCATGGAGAAGCATTCGCCTTTGCCGATTTCATAGTTTAAGTGATCGACGGCGGTGACGTCGCCGAAGCGCTTCGTGACGTTTACTAAACGGACATAAGACATCGCCTTACACACCTGCCTTTTTCGAGAAATGGTTGATGACGAACTGCCCTAAGACGATGATGATGAGGGCGATGCCCGCCAGCGCCGCGGAGATGACCGTCTCGCCGTCCTCATTCAGGGTGTAGATGGCGACGCCGATGGTGCGCGTGGTGGGCGCGTAGAGCATGATGGACACCGTCAATTCCCGAAGCGCCGGCAGGAAGATGAGGAAGAACGCCGCGAGCATGCCGGGTTTGACTAAGGGCAGCACGATGTCCTTGAGGGATTGCCACATGGTGGCCCCGCAGGCCCGGGAAGCTTCCACCAGGGAGTCATGTACCTGCTCTAAGGCGGCGGAGTTCGCTTTCAGGGAGAAGGCCATGTAGCGGGCGATGTAGGCCACCAAGATGATCCAGACGGTGTTGTAGAGGTTGATGCCGAATTGTCCCGACCAGGCTAAAATGACGCCTAAAGCGATGACGGAGCCGGGGACGGAGAAGGGGAGCATCCCCAAAAACTCTAAAATGCTCTTTCCCCGCACCTTCATCTTGACGATGACATAGGAGATCATGACCCCGGCGAACATGGTGATGACAGCCGCCGCGAAGCCAAGCGTCACGCTGTTGAAGATGGCGTCCCGGGTGACAGCGTAGTCAAAGAGGATGAATTTGAAATTATCTAAGGAGAGGTTCTCCGGGCGGAACGCTAATCCGTAAGTTTTCAAACTGCCCACTAGGAAGATGACCGCCGTGGGGAGGAGAATGGTGAAGCCGATGTAGAGGAAGCAGAAGATCAACATGGGCGTCTTGAGACCGCGCAGCTTCAGCTCCATGGGGCGGAAGCTCTTGCCGCCGATGATCTGATAGTGCCCCGTGTCCAAGATCCGCCGCTGGAGCCAGATGATGAAGGCCGCCGTGATGACTAAGACGGTGGCCAGCACCGTGCCGGTGCGGATGGATTCAAAGGAACCGCCGCTCTGGTGGATGCGCTCGTAGATGAGGACGGGGATGTTGTAAATGCCGTTCTCAATGCCCAAGACGGCCACGGTGCCGAAGTGGGCCATGGAGTAGAGCATGATGAGGAGCGCCCCGGAGAGGATGGAGGGCAGTACCAGAGGAATGGTGATCTTCCGCGTGATGGTGAAGAGCCCCGCCCCAGAGATGCGGGCCGATTCTTCCAGCGTCGGATCCATGCGCTCCAAAGCACCGCAGACCTGGATGAAGACGAAGGGAAAGAGGTACATGACCTCCACGGCGCTGATGCCTATGTAGCTGTAAATATTGAAGATGGGGCCGGTGAAGCCGAAATTCTGAACGAAGAACTGGTTGATGAAGCCCGCGTTGGGCGAGAGCAGCATCTTCCACGCCATGGCCCCGATGAAGGAAGGCAGCATGAAGGGGACGAGGAACATACCCTTCATGAATTTCTTGTGAGGAAGATCCGTTCGGGTGACCAGCCAGGCGAAGAAGGTGCCGACGATGGTGGAGCCCACCGTGGACATGCTGGCGATGATGAGGGAGTTGATGAGGGCCTGGTACGTTTCCGGCTGCCGCAAAATTTGAACGGCTCCCTCGAAATTAAAGTGATCCTCCACCCAGAAGGCATTGAAGAGAATCAGGAGGACGGGAAACGCCACGACGATGACGAGGATGGCGATGGACAGGAACAGGATCACCTGCGCTACGCCGAAGGATCCTTTGGCTTTTACGGCGCTCATTCGCTTAGCACCCCTTTCAGTTTATCGGCTTCAAACCAGTGGAGGGAGAGGAAGTCCACGTTGACGGGGTCTCCCGCTTTTAGAATGAGATCCCGGGCGATGGCGTGGTGGGTTTCGATGCTGGTGCGAAGGTGGGTGCCGTCGATCTCGATGAGGTAGTCCATCATGGCCCCTAAGAAATTCGCCCGACGGACGACGCCCCGCAGCCCCGGCCCGTCGTGGGCGATGGCAACGTCGGAGGGACGGAAGGCCGCCACCCATTTATCCGCGTCTCCCGTGGGTTTCTCCGTCCAAGGGATGAGCTGGGTGCCGGTGCCCACGAAGAAATTGCCGTCGTCCCGGCGGACGGCGATGAAGTTGGCGATGCCCATGAAGTTGAAGACGAAAGGATTGACAGGCTTTTCAAAGATTTCCCAGGGGGTTCCGATCTGCTGAATGATCCCGGCGTCGTCCATGATGGCCACGCGGTCGGAGATGGCGAGGCCGATTTCCTGGTCGTGGGTGACGTAGAGGACAGTGACGCCGAGCTGGCGCTGAAGTTCTTTGATTTCAAAGCGCATTTCTTCCCGCAGGTTCGCGTCCAAGTTTGACAGCGGCTCGTCGAGGAGCATGAGGGAGGGTTTGCTGACGAGGGCGCGGGCCAGCGCTACGCGCTGCTGCTGACCGCCGGAAAGTTCCGAGGGGAGGCGCTGGTCGAGGCCGTGCATGCCCACGATGTCCACCATCTCCATCACCCGGCTCTTGATTTCGTCCTTGGGCCGCTTGGCGATCTTTAGGGGGTAAGCGATATTTTCGAAAACCGTCATGTGGGGCCATACGGCGTAGTCCTGAAACACCACGCCCAGTCCCCGGTTTTCCGGGGGAACGTCCACGCCGTCGGCGGCGTCGTAGACGGGGGTATCGTCGATGTAGATGCGCCCTGCTTCCGGCGACTCAAATCCAGCAATGAGGCGCAGCAGCACCGTCTTGCCGCAGCCCGAGGGGCCTAAGAGGGTAAAACATTCGCCTTTTTTGATGGAAAGGGACAGGTCGCGGAGTACCGGATGATCCGGGTAGCCCTTGACGATGCCGTCCAGGCGGATATTGTCCATGGGGGACCTCCTTTGTGTTGGTACAAGAAAAACGACGGGGCGGCAACCCGTCCCGTCGTTTTTGACGGATTTGTCACTGGCTTATTTTTTGCCGATGATTTCCGTGAATTCCTTGATGGTTGCTTCCTTGTGAGGAAGAATTTCGGTGTAGACGACTTTGATACCGTTCTTTAAGGCATCCTGAGGCGTCGGGAGATGGAACTTCGGATCCTGCTTCACGTCCGTTCTGACTGGCACCGTACCGGCGTCGGAGACCTTCTGCTGGGCTTCCTGGCTCAGGAGATAGTCCACGAATTTTTTCGCCGCGTCGATATTGGAAGAATTTTTGAAGATGGCCACCGGGCTAGGCACCATGAGAAGCTCCGGCGGATACACCATAGCTAAGTGCGCTCCTTTGGCAATCTTGCTGTTGGTGATATAGTCGACGCCGAGGCAGGCGGAAAGCTCACCGGCGGAGGTGTCGTCTATGACTTGGCCGGACCCCTTGCCGATGCGGGTGCCGTTTTCGTGCAGGCGGTTAAAATATTCCCAGCCGAACTGCTTCTGGAGGAGCGCTACGCTCATGTAGGAAGTGCCGGAGAGAGCCGGATCGGCGATGCCGAAGGCGTTCTTATACTCTGGCTTCGTTGCCAGATCCTCCCAAGCCGTGGGCGGTTCTTTCACCTTGTCCGTGTTGATGACGATGCCCAGCGTACCCAGGCGGGCCGCCGTAAAGGAACCGTCGTAGTCATCTAAGGGGTTTAAGATTTCGTTGAAATTTGAGGGCGTGTAATTCTCAAGAATGCCGTCTTTCTTCATCTGGTAGAAGTCAGGGACTTCGCTGGTCCAGATGACATCGGCTAAAATTTTGCCGCTCTGGCGTTCGGCGGCGATCTTCGCCATCAGTTTGCCGGCGCCCGCGGACTGGTAGTCCACCTCAATGTCCGGGTACTTCTTCTTGAATCCTTCCACGATGCCGCTGATCAGGGCTTCCTTCATAGACGTGTAGATGACGAGTTTCTGCTTGCCCGAAGCGGATCCCGAGCCGCTTCCCGCCTGCTTCGGCCCACCGCCGCAGCCCGCGAAGAGCGCCGTCGAAAGCGCCATGACCAGCATGAGCAACAGAGCCATACCTTTTTTACGCATACCGTAAACCCCTCCCGTAAAAATGTTTTTCTCTGCCTAACAGGGAAAATTTCCCTGTCAGACAATTCAATTTCAGCCTTCATTATAATCTCCTCCGCCCCATAAGTCAACGGGGGGAATACCGGTTAAATCAACGTTTTACACCTTTTCCCACTCATTCGCTTATGCCTCTGGGGCATAATTTTCCCGGCCGCGGTCAGACGCTTGACGAGAGGAAAAAGCGCTCGTGCTTTTGCCGTCGGATCGCAAAACGGCAGGAAATTCCCGCGGTTTTAGCGAATAGTGATGAAAGTGAAGGAGGCGTGTCATGGGGATTGGACAGGAGAAAAAAAGAGAGTGGCTGGAAACGGCGGAACGCTTTTTTGCGGCGGGAGATTTCAAGGCCATGCGGGCCTGTGCCCGAGAAATCTTGACCCATGATTTGGATGATTTGGACGGCCTGGCCCTCTTTGCCCAGGCCTCCCTTTATCTGGGGGAAGAGGATCAGGCCCGGCGTTTTATTTCCCGGGTGCTGTCCGCTGATCCGCAGCACTGGCGGATGCTTTTAGTGGCGGGAGAAGCGGCTGTCGCTGATTTCGCTCTGTATCAGGGGATGCCATATTTAGAACGGCTCTGGCATTTGGGAGAGGCACGAACGGGCGAGATCTCACCAGCGGAGAGGAGTATTCTGCTGCGGGCGGGGAGTCTTTTGGCGGACGCGTATTATCTGCTGGCCCGGCCGGAAGAGGCGGCAGAGATGTGCTTTGCCCTGAGCGCCTGTGCGGTGGAGACGGAGAAAAAAGCGGAGTTTTACGGGAAAGGGCTCTTTCTCATGAATTATCGGGCCGCTGACAGCCATACCACCGCTCGACGGGAACGCTACAACGCTTTTTTTGGCGCGAAGGTCACCCTGCCCCATACCCGGCCCCAAGGTGTGCCTAAGCGCAAGCTGCGCATCGGCTATTTATCGCCGGATTTTCGCCGGCACGCGGTGGCCCATTTTTTGACGCCCTTTCTGCGGGATTACAGCAAACTGGATTTTAACGTCTACTGTTACCAGCGGGGGGCAGCGGATAAGGTGACTCGGCGCTTTCGCCGCTTCGCGGCGGTGTGGCGCGATGTGAGCGAGCTTACGAATAAAGAAACGGCGCGGCAGATCTTTGAGGATAAGATCGACATCTTAGTGGATTTTTCCGGTCATTCCCAAGGTTCCTGTCTCCCCGTCATGGCGTTGAAGCCAGCTCCGATCCAGATCTCGGCCATCGGCGATATCCATACCACAGGCCTGCGGGAGATGGATTACTTCTTGTCCGACATGACCTGCCTGCCGCCGGGAAAACCGGTGCGCGGCTTTACGGAGCGGATCGCACTTCTCCCTTACTGCCATCTCTGCTACGCTCCGGAAATTATCGGCGAACTGCCCCCGGTGGGTGGGGAACCTCCCGTGGTGAAGAATGGCTTTGTCACTTTCGGGAGCTTCAATAATTTCGCCAAAGTCAGCCGGGAGACGCTGCTTCTTTGGCGCGGTGTCTTAGAGGCGCTGCCGGAGGCTCGCTTCATTATAAAAGGAAAGATTGCCAGCATCCCCGACGGCCGGGCGGAAGTCGTATCGCGCCTTCAGGGTATCGGTATTGATCCGGCGCGGGTGGAGCTTCGCCCTTACAGTCCCGATTATCTGGAACAGTATGCCGATGTGGATATTGCTCTCGATACGACCCCCTACAACGGGGGACTCACCACCTGCGAGGCCCTCGTCATGGGCGTTCCCGTGATCAGCCTGCGGGGAACGACCCACGCGTCCCGCTACGGAGCGACGATTTTGGAGCACGCTGGACTGCCGGAGCTGGTGGCGGAAAACGGCGCGGAGTACGTGAAAAAGGCCCTTCGTGTCGCCCGATCACTTCCCATCCTCCGGAAATTTCATGCCAATCTCCGCCAGGTGCTGCGTTCGTCGCGTCTCATGGACGGTTCGGCGTACATGAAGGACATGGAAGATCTCTACCGGGGACTTTGGCGGACGTATTGCGGCGAGGGGTAAAAAACGTGATTTCATAGGGCGTTGGGCGAAAATAAATCAGGGAAATAAAGATTGCACTTTTCTTCTGTTTCCATTATAATATAAGAAGTATCGAAGTTTTTAGAGTGAGGGGGAGAACGTTATGGATCTTACTATGGGCATCGCGTCGCTGAGCGTCGGCCTGACGGAGGCAAAGACTCAACAGGGCCTGCAGCTCTCGATGATGAAAAAAGCGATGGACATGGCGGGAGAAGGCGTGGAGGAACTCTTGGCGGCTACCGGCCCGGCGAGCCTCGACCCGAACCTGGGGACGACGGTCGACGTGCAGGCTTGAGCCGTCGGGCGACACCTGCGAAGAGCAGCAGCGGAGGGCGGATATACCGCCTCCAAACAAAGGTGAGGGGATTTTTGAATGGCATTTGAGGACAAGACGTTGGTATGCAAGGACTGCGGGAACGAGTTCATCTTCAGCGCAGGGGAACAGGAATTTTACGCGGAGAAGGGCTTCGAGAACGAACCGGCCCGCTGCCGTGACTGCCGCGACAAACGCCGCCGCTCCCGGGACGGCGGAGAGCGCGAACCGCGCCAGATGTTCACGGTGATCTGTGCGGAATGTGGCAATGAGACGCAGGTACCTTTCGAACCGAAGGATGATCGCCCGGTTTATTGCCGCGATTGTTTCAACAAACGCCGGGAGCTTAACTGACGTTTTGATTCGACGGGTCGCGGGATTGACGATGTGATTGCGGTTTCCCGCGATGGGTGGCGGCAAAGGAGTTCGGATGATGTCCGGGCTCCTTTGTGCATTTATTTACGAGGAGGTTTTCTGAATGAAACGATGGATTGTACTGTGCATGGCGGCTCTCCTGTCTTTCTCGCTTTTGGCGGCGGGCTGCGGCGGTTCAGAAAAGAAAGCGGAAACACCAGCATCTTCCGGCGGCGCGGCGAAGGTTCTGCGGGTGGGGACGAATGCGGATTTTGCCCCCTTTGAATTCCAGGATGTCAGCGGCAAGGAATATCAGGGCTTCGATATGGATCTCATCCGCGCTATCGCCAAAGAGATGGGCTATCAGGCCGACATCCAGAACATCAATTTCGACGGCCTCATCCCGGCCATGGAGTCCGGTAATTTGGACGTCATCATCGCCGGCATGAGCATCAACGACGAACGCCGTCAGAAGGTGGAGTTCTCGGATCCGTACTATAAGTCTGGTCTCACCATCATCGTCAAGAAAGACAATACGGCAATCCAGAGATTTTCTGATCTCGTCGGCAAGCGGGTGGCCGTCCAGATCGGTACCACCAGCGCCAAGGAAGTCCGGAAAATTGAGGGCGTCGAAATCCGGGAGTTCAATAGTTCCGCCGAAACGTTCTTGGAGCTTCGGGCCGGCGGCGTGGACGCCGTGGTCAATGATCGTCCGGTGAACGACTATTACATCGCCAAGAGCGGTATCACCGACGTCCGCGCTTTAAATGAGCTATTGACGTCCGAGGATTACGGCATCGCCATGTCGAAGAAGAATCCCGAACTGGCGAAAGAGGTCAATGCCGCGCTCAAGAAACTGCGGGAAAACGGCGAGTACGACAAGATTTATAAGAAGTGGTTCGGTACGGCCAGCCAGGGGAAATAACGGGCGTGATAAGAACCGCGGTGGGGAGATTTTCTTCTGACAGCGGGATACGGGTGCGGGGCAACGCTTTTTCGGGAAAGAAGGGGCTTGCCTCGCACTTTTCGTTATGGTATAATCACGTTACTAACGGACGGGCTGCCGTCTGTTTTTCATGCACAGGGCCGGTTCCCCTAAGCGGGATGCCGGTAAACCAAGCGCTTATCAAAAGGGCTTGTATCTTACCCGGCAAGGTTTTGCCCATGGGGAAAAGCGAGGTGTAAAATGATGAAAGAGAATATTCACCCGGAATACTTTGAAGCGACGGTGACCTGTGGCTGCGGCAACACGTTCACGACGGGCTCCACGAAGAAGGAGCTCCGGGTCGATGTCTGCTCGAAATGCCATCCGTTCTTTACGGGCCGTCAGCGCGGTCAGGCGAAGGGCGGCCGCATCGAACGGTTTAAGCAGCGTTACGGCAAGGACTAAAGCGCAGGGGCAGGGCAGAAAATGCCCTGCCTCGTTTGTTTTTCGCATTTACCGATGCGAAGATAAGGAGGAATTTGCGTTGGCAGCAGATACATTGCTGGTAGGCGGGCAGGCGGTCATTGAGGGTGTGATGATGCGCGGCGCGGGTCAGGTAGCGACAGCGGTGCGGGAGCCTTCGGGGCGGATCATCGTGGACGCCCGGGCAGTGACGTCCATCGCCGAACGCTATCCTCTTTTGAAAAAGCCTTTTCTGCGGGGCGTCGTGGTGTTGGGGGAATCCCTGACGCTGGGCATGAAGTCGCTGGCTTATTCGGCGAAGATGGCCGGGGAAGAAGAGGATACGCTTTCCGATCGGGAACTTTTGGGGACGATGGCCGTTGCCTTCCTTTTGGCTGTGGGTCTCTTTGTGGTGATTCCTACAGGGGCAGCACGGCTCTTTCGGGAGGTGACAGAGGCCCCGCTGGCCTTGAATCTCTTTGAGGGCGCGCTGCGGCTCCTGATCTTTCTCGGCTATCTGGCCATCATTGCCCGAATGAAGGGTATCTACCGAGTATTTCAGTATCATGGGGCGGAGCATAAGACGATCCATGCCTACGAAGGGGGAGGGCCGCTGACAGTGGAGAACGTGCAGCGCTTCTCCCGGCTTCATCCCCGCTGCGGGACGTCATTTTTGCTCATCGTCATGCTGGTGAGCATCTTGGTTTTTGCCTTTTTGGGCTGGCCGGATCTCGTTACCCGGATCCTCAGCCGGGTGCTGCTCCTGCCGGTGGTGGCGGGAATTTCCTACGAGATCATCCGTTTGGCGGGGCGCTCTCAGAACGCGCTCCTTCATACGGCGCTTTTGCCGGGCTTGTGGCTGCAAAAGCTGACCACGAATCCTCCGGCGGACGAGATGGTGGAGGTGGCTATCGCCTCTTTGGCGGCGGTATTGCCGGAGGAAGAGCGGAGACGGATGGGACTTCCCGCGGACGGTGTGGTGTACGGCATGGCGGGGCATACCGCAGAAGCTGCGCCTGAAGGGGCGGAAGAACCTGCGCCCGGGGCGGCGGCTATAGGATAAACCTAGGATCCGCCGGGACTCGATGTGTGTCAACCGGAGCGCCGCACCATGACAGAACGATGGAGTGTGGGGACGTGCGGGAAAAATTGCAGGCGTTAGAAGATAAATATCGAGAGCTGGAATCCCTCTTGGGCGACCCGGATACTTTGGCCGATGTGGCCCGATGGCGTCGGGTGAGCCGGGAACACGCGCAGCTTTTGCCGGTGGTGGAGAAGTTTCGCACCTACAAAGATGTCATGGCGGAGCTGGCGGAGAATACGGAACTTCTCAACGAAGGGCCGGAAGATGATTTGCGTCGGATGCTGTTGGAAGAAATCAGCGTACTCAAAGAACGGCAGGCCGACTTGGAGAAAGAATTTCCCCTGCTGCTTCTCCCGAAAGATCCCAATGACGATAAGAATGTCATCGTGGAGATACGAGGGGGCGTAGGGGGGG
>CAJPQU010000031.1 GCA_905372875.1 uncultured Schwartzia sp.
ATGGCTCCACTCATGTTCGTTACGATGAAGAAAGCCGAGAAAAACGATCGGGATCCATGAATAAATAAAGACCGGATACAGAATCAAATAGAGCCAAGCTTTCCATTTGACATGAATTTTGAGCAGAATAATGATCGGCAGAATATATTGCCCCAGCATGATGGCTGTCATGAGCTGCGACGGCATGAACTTATAAATGTTCGTGTAAAAAGGCGGAAACGCCAACTGAACGTAGCTGATGATGATAAAAAACGTAGACAACAATAGGAAATGCGGCTGTAAGAGATGAAGACAGCCGTCCAAGATGCGAATGTCCCGCCGCTCAATTCCAGCCTTCAGCATTTTGAGAAGAAAACGGTGCGCTACATCAAACTGCCCTTGCGCCCAGCGCTTTCTCTGATTCCAAGATTGTTTAAAGGTCAGCGGCTTCTCATCATACACGATGGCGTCGTGCGCCCAAGTCGTCTTAATGCCCTCCACCAAAGATTTCATGGTAAACTCCATATCTTCGGTAAGGCAGGTAGCTCCCCAGCCGTGACGCTTCAAGACTTCGGTGGCAATACACATTCCCGTGCCGCCCAAAACGGAGGACAAGCCAATATTCGTCTTGGCCAAATGCCAGATATGGTCAATGACCCAAAAAGCGATAGCAAATGTCCCCGATACCCAAGTATCATAAGGATTTTTCGCGTCCAAATACCCCTGGATAAGTTTATCCCCTTTGAGCAGGCGATTGTTCATTTCGAGCAGGAATCGGGGATGTACCAGATTGTCGGCGTCAAAAACCACCACGGCATCATATTGCCGCTCCAGAGCAAAGAGCCGTGCAAACATCCATTCCAACGCAAAGCCTTTTCCTCTGCCGACATCGCTCTGCCGCTCGCAGACGATAGCACCGCCCGCACGAGCGATCTCTGCCGTATTATCGGAACAATTATCGGCCACAACGAAGATATCGTAGTACGCTTTGGGATACTCCAATTTTTGCAGATTATCGATGAGCTGCCCGATAACGGCACTCTCATTATGCGCCGCCACAATGACGGCAAAGGTTTTTTCCGGCGTCAGGATCTTATCCTCATGCCGTCGCCACATACCACAAAAACCAATCAAAAAATAATAAACGGTAAACAGGAATATAAAAATCTGCGAGGGAACCATAACGATGTCAAACCAATGGGTCATGAATCCGCGTCTCCCCTTATTTCAATCTGTAATCACCGCGCCGCAAAGCAGACGAAAATTCTATGCGTGTCGTCCAACTGCCCGAGCAACCAGCGTATTGATGAGCCCCAAGGAAGCGTAGGCAGCAAAAACAGCGAAAAGAATCGCGAACGGCAGCGCCTCTCGTCCTTGGTACAAAATAGCAGCAAAAATCGCGGCCACGAGTCCCCAAGTGACGCCATAAATCTTTTCGCCCTTGCCCTTGAAGTCAGGATAATGTACCTCGCTGACCATTAGGAAGGCTACCAGCAGCATGACGGCAGGGTATACCCATCCCAGCCGCTGCGGGTCAAACGCCATCGCTTGAAAAAGCATCGTCGAGGCGGCGACAAAACATCCCCCGGCAGGAATCGCCAGTCCCATAAAATAACCGTGAATCACGTTGACATTGACATTAAAGCGTGCCAACCGCCACATACCGCAAAGAGCGAAGCAGATAGCCACCGCACCGCCGAAGAAGGAAAACGCCTGAAGGGCGAAAACGTAGGCCAAGAACCCCGGGGCCGCCCCGAAAGAAACCAGATCGCACAGCGAATCCATTTCCTTTCCCATCTCGCTGCTGACGCCAAAAAATCGGGCAACCCGCCCGTCCAGGCCGTCAGCCGCTAAGGCCAACAAAATAAATATCGCGCCTCCCATCAGGCTGCCGCGGAAAGTCGCCAAGATCGAGCACATCCCAAAGACCAAATTGGCTGACGTCAGCATATTCGGTATTAAAGCTCTATACATCTTGTATCCTCCCAATGACCGTTTCGCCGCCCACCACTTTTTGTCCCTTCTCCACCATGACTTTTACTGATCGGGGCATAACGACCTCGACACAGGAACCGAAACGGATCATCCCGTACTGATCTCCTTTGGCCAGTACATCGTCCAGCGTGACCCAAGACACAATTCGCCGCGCTAATATCCCGGCGATCTGCGTGACCGAGACCCGCAGGCGCTCGTTCTCAATCCCCAGCATGTGCCGTTCATTCTCAAACCCCACGGAATCCTTATAGGCGGGCGTAAAACGTCCGCAAATATACTGTTGGCACTTCACTTCGCCGGCCAGCGGACTGCGGTTCACATGCACATCAAATACTGACATAAAAATGACGATTTTATGACATGGCTCCTTAACAAAATCATCATACGCCAGAGCCGATATTTCCATCACTGTCCCATCAGCTGGAGACACTAAAAGAGAATCGTCTTCCGGGATATGACGAGTAGGATTACGAAAAAAATAGGCAAAATAAAGCGCTAACACGATTGGCCCCACGGCCCACCAAGGGCTGACCGCCACCCCGAGAAGGACCGCCGCGAGGATCGCCGCCAAGATAAATGAATATCCGTCACGTATAATCACTCTGTAATTGCCTCCTCGTTTTTCTCATGAAAAAATGATTCCGGAATATCGCTTCCCCATCCCTCTCCTCATGATTTGTAAACATTATAGACTGGCCCCTGGCCTTTGTCTACTGTTTTTTAGCGGATCGAACCCGCCAAACGAACTGTGGCAGCGCCATCAAACGACCGATACGCTGAGGTTGGGCAAATCCGCGGTAGAGCCACTCCAATCTGGACCGCTGCATCCAGCGAGGGGCACGCTTTACCATACCGGCCATGACATCAAAGGTCCCACCAACCCCGATCGATAGGGGAACCCCTATCGCTTTTCGATATTTCGCCAGCCACTTTTCCTGCCGTGGCACTCCAAGGGCCACTAATAAGAGATCGGGATTCGCGTCCTGAATTGCCGCCACAATGGCCGGCTCCTCTTCCGGCGTAAAGTAACCATCCCGGGTTCCCACGATCGAAACGCCCGGATAAAGCACCTCAGCCTTATTTTTCGCTGCTTCAGCAATGCCCGGTGCTGCGCCTAAGAAGAACACCCTCTGCTGCCGTGCAGGTGCCCGGCGTAAAAGTTCCTGTACCAAATCAAAGCCTGCCACCCGTTCCGGCATAACGCAGCCCAAATAGCGTGCCGCCCACACCGTCCCAGCTCCGTCAGGCACGACCAAGGCAACGGTGTTCAGTATCCTTCGCAGTTCCTCATCCTTTACCGCCCGCATGATCATCTCTGCATTGGCGGTAGCAATGATGGCTCCGGTGCGTTCTTTCATATACGTTTCCGCTTGCGCAACGGCCTCTTCCATCGTCAGAGAAGCGACCTTAACTCCTAAGATATCGACTTTTGGGAAAACCAAGATGCCTCTCTCCCCGCCGGCGCTTTACGACACATAAATTCTAAATCATAAGCAATATGTTTCCTTATTTTATCACACCAACCTACAGTTCGCAAATTCTCTACCTTTTACGTCGCTCTCGGCGCGTCAATATTGACGAAACAGGCTTTTGGGAGTAAGATTATGATGATTCATAATTCGAAGTAAAGTTGGTGAGGCACAATGGACGGCGATCATCCCGATTCATATCGAATACGACCGAATTTTTTTGTAGGAAAACCCTCCCTGTGCCTTCGGGCCTTTTACCATAAAAAACGACAGGGTGGAATTTCCTGCATGAAAGGAGCTTTCGCCCATGCTGAAAATTTACAAATCACACGAAAGCGGACCGTTGCAAGAACTCAGCCTGAAAGAGCTGGAAAAGGGTGCTTGGATCAACATCATCGCCCCGACACCTTACGAATTGAAAGTAATAGGCGATTTGACCAAGGTTGAACCGGATTTTTTACGCTCGGCCCTTGACGATGAAGAGCGATCCCATACAGATGTGGAAGACAACGCCATCATGATCCTGACAAACGTTCCAGTCATGAGGAGCCACGACAGCTATGACACGCTGCCGTTAGCAATCATCCTGACAGCGGAGTACATCATCACGGTTTGTTTGGAAGAAACTCCTGTCTTGGCAGATTTCAATGAGCGTACCGCTAAACTCTTTTGCACCTTCAAAAAGACCCGTTTTCTCTTCCAGATCCTTTATAAGTCCGCCACCTTTTACCTGCGGTATCTGCGTCAAATCAGCCGGATGTCGGACGAAATTGAACACATGCTGCGCGACTCCATGCGAAATCAGGATATTCTACGCCTCTTAGAGCTGCAGAAAGGTCTGACCTATTTCAATGCCGCATTGCGCAGTGACGGCGCTGTTTTAGACAAGCTGATGCGTCTTTGCTCCAATCAGAGCCTCGCCCCTATTTTTAAGATGTACGAAGAGGATGAGGATCTTCTGGAAGATGTCATCATAGAAAATAAACAGGCACGGGAAATGGTAGAGATGTACAGCAAAATCCTCGCCCGGATGGCCGATACCTTCTCCTCCATTATTTCCAATAATCAGAATCTCGTCATGAAATTCTTGGCCGCCATGACCATTATCCTGGCGATTCCCACGGTCATCTCCAGTTTCTTCGGTATGAATGTCCCGGTCCCTCTGGCGGAACAAGGGGACGCCTTTCTCTCTATCGCCATTCTTTCCCTGGGCATCGCCGGCATGTCGGCGTATGTCCTCTGGCGACACAATATGTTTTAGGAGGTATCCCCATGATCGCCGTTCCCTCGGGAAATTTTCTCAAAGAATTCACCCTGCTGGCCGAACGGGCGGAACAAGAAAGGGAAACGATTATCATTCAGCGTCCCAACGGCAAAAACGTCGTCATGATGTCGCTGGATACATTCAACGATATGCAAAAGGCGTCTTATCAAGCCCGGCAAAAAGCAGCCCCCTATCGGCAAGGGAATAATGAATAGATAGAAATGCTGAATAAAGGAGGTACGCGATGAAAAAATGGCAGATAATCGCAACGCTGAGTCTTATACTGACAGGTTGCCTGTCTAGCATAGCCAAAGCCGGTATCGGAACCGATATCGGCGTCTACTTTCCCGTAGGCGGAGGGAGCAAAACGGTAGTAGAAACCGTGGGTTATTCCTCCTTCACCGTGGGTGAGATCGCACAGGAACTTCAGGTAGAAGAACGGGGAGGGCACCTTCTCATAACGCTTACCGTGACTAACGACGGAGAGGCTCCCTATGCCATCGAACACCGGGATGGGCAGGAATATGATTTTATCGTCTTAGACAAACGTGGGCAGGTTCTTTGGCGCTGGTCAGACGGTCATGCGTTCACCCAGGCGTTGTCAACCTCCGTAGTAAACGCGCATCAGTCGGTAACCTACCAGGCAGAGATTGAACGCAAAGAATACAAAAAGTTCCGAGACAAAGCCGTATTGATAACAGCACTGCTAAAGGATACCCCCTATACGATTTCAGCCGCCGCCCCATCAGAAGAAATCGCGAAACACGGTTCCGGTGCCGTTCGCGGAGCCATTCGCATCGGCATCAGCAACGGACATTACGATCCTTATGATTAACCTACCCAGCACCATCATTTCCAAGAAGACAGGGTATATAGATAAATCAGGGGAGGCATGAGAATGAAGCGAGGCATCATCATGGCGGTACTTTTGCTGCTAATACTGGCGGGGAGCGGAACAGCAGCATATTTTCTGATCTTGCAGCCGGCATCGGAAGGAGAACAAGCAGAATCGCCAAAAGTTACGGCTGAGAAAGCACCTAAACCAAAACCAGATCCGGCCGCGGGGAAAAGAGAAAAATGGAATGACCGCCACACAATACACGATGCGGATACGAAATTCACCAATCTCTTGCGGGAAGGCAACGAACATCTTCTGAAAGAACCGCTGAAAGCGGATCAGAGTTTTCAGGAAGCATTACACGAAGCTACGACGACCGATCAAAAGCTCAAAGCCTGGTATGGCCGAGTCATGGTAGGAAAAGTGTTGGACAACGGCGAAATGGAATATCAGGCAGGCCAGAACATGCTCTCTCTTTCTCCGGGGGATCGGGATAAAGCCAATGCCTATGAGGCCATCGCCCACGGTCAGAAATTACGGAAAAATTATGCCGATGCCATTTCCGGTTATCAACAGGCAGCAGAAAATTATCTGAAAGCCGGAGACGGCAGCATAGCTTGTACCGCACTGGTTGAGGAAGCGCGCATCCTGCGCTACTACCGGCAGGATTTTTCCGGCGCGGAAAAGATTTTAGCACAGGCCGCTGATATTGTGGAAAAAGGCCCGGTGGAAGAAGGACGGGAAAAAGTTCTCAAATGGATGGTCTGCTTAGAGCGAGCTGATAATTGTAAATTGGCTGGCGATGGCGCCGGTCAGGTGTTCTGGCATCGCGCTGCAGTACAATATAACCCAGCCTGGAAAGAAACGGCCGACTGGGTAGAACGCCAAGTCGAACAGCAAGGCGGTGTAGCCGACCTCCCCTCTGGCGCACCAGAAAGTGAAACACCCCCTACCGGAGATGAAGAAGAATAAAGGATAAAAAGCTACGGCTCAATGAGCCGTAGCTTTTTTATCCGCAGAATTGCTCTACACAGACTGATACTAAACTCTATGTCAACGGGAACGGCATACAGACCCCCCACAGAGCAAAAATCCGGTAATTTATGAGATATCCGTTAGTGGTAAAGATTCCGCTCATATCTGTCCGATCGCTTTGAGAATAACTTGCGCAATGACGGCCGAGCCGATATAGGTACCAATGAAGACCACGCAACTCACCACCATGATACGCCAGCTACTCTTGGCAAAAACGTCCAAATCCTTGCATATCGCGATACCGGCGTAGGCCAAAAGTGGCGTGCAGAGCTGTAAAAAGCCTACTTTTTTGACAGCTTCGGTGATGGGAGCTGCCGTAGGCAGCGCCGGATACGTCAGAATACAGGCGATAGTAACCACGTACGCAACGCCGGGGATGCCGCCGGGCAAGACTCTACCCAACCAGATACCAAGGAAGGCCAGCGCGATGAGGATAACCATGCCGGGGATTGATTCCACGAGACCGAATGTTGTCCCCACCACATTGGCGGCCAGAGAAACGATGCCGCAGATGACCAATATCTCCAAAATCTCACTGAGCTTCATTTCGTTTCTCCTCCCTTGCCGGGGTCGTCATTTCCTTTACCGGGTCTGTCCCGTACTTAAGGCGATAAACTTTGCGATAGAGCCATTCCGAAAAAGGCAAGGCCAACCAGATGCTCATGTAAAGCCCATCGAGACCAGAAAGCATATTGGAAGCCGCGCCAAAAGCAGCTAATTGATCCGCCATCTGGGGATACATGGCAGAAAGCGAACCAACCGCCGCCGTCATCATACTGGCGGATCCGACACCGGCTGCCATAGCCAGTGCGTAAGGATGAAAAGGCAGATAAGCTGCTGCAATACTGGCCATGAGGCCGAAGAAGATGGTACCCACCACCGTGCCGCAGATATAAACACCCATGACGCCGCGCCCCTCAGCACTGTTCAGTCCATAACGTTCACCGATGAGAGCCACATTCGGTTCCCGCGCGATGGAATGCGCCGCGCCGATAGCCTCCCGTTTGAGACCGATGAAAACCGCCACGGGAATACCGAGGAGAATAGTGCCTAAATTGCCGAATTCCTGTAGGATGAGCGCCGGAGACGCAGCCAAGATCTTCGGCAGACTCGGCCCTACCAACGTGCCGTATTTTGCCATGAGGAGCATCAGAGTAACCCCCAATAAAGAGCTGGCCACTTGGATTTCTTTATCCGTCGAAATCTTTGTAAACCGGGGAGCCGTTAAAATTCCCATAATCAGGGCATACATCATGGGCAAAAGGACGATCTTTCCGATTCCCACAGTAATGACAATATTCCCAATGAATTCAGCGACGACGATCAAAATGAGAACCGTGAGATGAAGCCGTAAATTTTTCATAAACCCTCTTTTCCTTCTCCTTAATCCGCCGCGAAATAAGAATCCAATTTGGCGACGTACGCTTCCTTTGTCATGAGCGGCTTATACTCCGCTAAAATTCTGCGTGCACGAACCGCATCCTCCATCAGTAAATCAACGACCATACCGGCGAAAGCCTTGGCGGGGGTAAGAACTGCCGCTGCAAAATCTGTCACCCGAAAGTCTTTTGTATGAAGCGACCCGTCGGCTCCGCCAATGAAAGGATGAATGGCCGGCATGATATGGGAAAGGTCCCCCATATCCGTGGAAGCACTGAAATGACCGGCATCCACGATCTCTGTCCCCGGCGCCAACATAGTGACATTTGCCGTGAAGAGATCGTTTAGAGCACCACAGCAGCGAAGCGGAAGCATCCCCGGAATCGTCTCCACCCGCGTTTCGGCGCCTACCGCCGCACCACCGGCCCGAAGCGCCGCTTCCACCCGCTTATGAGTTCCCTCGATAGCCTCCATAGAGGCCGCCCGCACATAAAGTTCCATTCGAACATCTGCCGGGACACTGTTCACCAAATCTCCTCCCTTGGTGATAATGGGATGGACACGCACCACATCCTTCTCCTGGAACGTCTCCCGCAGAGCGTTTATCCCCATGATGCCGAGGCAGGCCGCGTTAAGCGCGTTAATCCCTTCATGAGGCGCGTTAGCCGCGTGTGCCGTTTTGCCGACATAACGAACTAATTTCACCAAAAAACCGTTGCTGGACTGCCCGATGGCCACGGCCTTCTGGGGCATATTCCCTTGTGAATGCATCATCATCGCCATGTCGATATCGTCGAAATGGCCCTCGTAGATGAGCTCATCTTTCCCGCAGAGGTAATGGAGCTTTCCTTCCTCCAAGAGGCGCCGTCGATACTCAATCTCCACATACTCTTCCGCCGGTACCGCGAAAAATACCACATCACCGCAAAGTTCCGGCAGAATCCCTGCTTCCATAAGTCCCGTCGCCGCCGCCAGCATGGTCGTCATCTGCAGAAAATGACCGCAGGTATGGGCTGCACCCGTCAGCGGATCGGCTTTTGGACTGTCCGGTGTCCCCACTGCGTCCAGCTCGCTCAATATCGCCACCGTAGGCCCTGGACGTCCGCCCTGGGCCCGCGCCTTCACGCCTGTAAAGGCCAGCCCTGTCTCAGGGGTAAGCCCCAGTGCGGTCAGATAACGCTCCACTTTTGCCGCCGTTTTATGCTCCTTAAAGCCTAACTCCGGCTCCCGTTCAATATCTCGCGCCACCTCTTCCAAAACAGACGCTGCTTCGTCAATAGCGGCAGCCACTCGCCGTTTCATTGCCTCTCCTTGCAAAAAGAATCATCTCCCAGATGTACGCGCGGAAAATCCCGCTCAAAATTTCCCCTCTATGTCTTTAAGAAAAACCACCAAACTACCCACGCCAATACGATCAAGAAAATCAACGGACCGATTCCGCCAAAGAACCGTCCTTGAGCGTTTCCCGCGGGCCGTGCCTCCGGCGGCTCTACTTCCCGCAGAAGACGCTCACGCTCCTCTGTGGAGATTGTGTCCTCCGGCGCATACACCAGCGCTAAAAATTTTTCCCGCGCCCCGTAGTAAAGATCTGACAGCGCCTGGCTGTAGCCGAACACCGCCCGGGGCAAAAGCGTTTCCCGAGCCGCCGCGAGTTTTTCGTACTCTTCCCGATTAAATACATAGCCTCTGACAGTATGTACGGTACCATTCTTCAGACCGATATGCGGCAGGTAAAAGATTTCCCAATGGAAGAGCCGCGTCATTAAACGCCGACCGGTAAAGTACACCCAGACCACATCTTCTCGCGGAAAGATGTAAACGCGATCCACATAAAAGAAATACATGTATTTCGCGCCAAGGTAGCTGAACTCCACCCCCTGTCCTTCAATATCTGCCGCCACTTCGTCGTAAGAAAGGCCCGCCTCGGAAATTGCCTCCCGAATAATATCTCGGCTCGTCCGATGATTGAGGCGATCGCTTAAATACTGTGGCACATAACCGAGCTGAAAAAGTACCGTCCGCCCGTGCATCGCCATCAAAAGCCCCATGATGACAAGAATGGGAAGCGCCATACTCCACCCCTGTTCCATACCCGTCTTAAGGAGGAGAAGCAGCACCACAATATCAGTGACGGTGGAGAGCAGCGCGTTGATGAAAACCCGCCGCCGGCTAATATCTAATTTCTGTTCTATTTCATTCAATTGTCCGTCTCCTTGCTTTCGTCCCCGCGGTATCGTTTACTTTACTTCTGCCAAGCTGTAAATGCCAGGCTGCATGAGATCTCGTACCGTGGCTACGATCTCTCCCATTTCCGGCCCGCTGCCCGCCGCCAATTCCAATTCCTGCCGAAAATAATCCATGAGACGCTGTGGTGCTTCTGCCCGGATAGCCGCTTCTTCCTGATGGAAGGCCCAGGAGATATCAATCCCGCCGTTTTGGTTATCGGCGGTCATCTCCCACGATCCGTCATGGGTGGTGATAAATTGACTCTTATCCACCGCGCTCCACCCGCGGGAGGCTACGGCAAACTTCAGGCAGGCTTCCGTATATTCCTTTACCGTCATGCTCTCATCTCCTTTTCGCAGTAAAATGTTTTATCAAAAATATTCCACTCCCACGAAAGCGATTCCTTCTTTTTTCACAACAAAATATTCTCTTCCGGCAAAATCTTCCGCCGTCAATTTGATATTCGTCCCGTATCCGTTTATAATAGAAAGCAGTAAACTTCGCGAGGAGGAAGGATTTTGAGCGACAAGATTATCCTGACCGGCGACCGGCCCAGCGGCCGGCTTCATATAGGCCATTATGTCGGCTCTCTGCGCCAGCGGGTGACATTGCAGGATGCCGGAACATTCAAAAAAATCTTCATCATGATCGCCGATGCCCAGGCGCTGACGGATCATTTCGCCGACCCCGCCAAGGTACGGGCCTCTGTCACCGAAGTAGCACTGGATTATTTGGCTGTGGGCCTTGACCCGGCGCGGTCCACGATCTTCATTCAATCGCAGATCCCGGAATTAGCCGAGCTCACAATGTATTATATGAACTTAGTTTCCCTGGCCCGCGTCGAACGAAACCCCACCGTCAAAACAGAGATTCAACAGAAAAATTTTGGTGAAGGCGTGCCGGTAGGCTTTGTCTGCTACCCTGTCAGTCAAGCCGCTGATATTACAGCCTTCAAAGCCACCACCGTTCCGGTGGGTGAGGATCAAAAACCTATGTTGGAACAGACGCGGGAAATCGTGCGGAAATTTAACGACATCTACGCGCCGGTATTGGTAGAACCGAAAATTTTGCTTTCCGCGAACGAAGCCTGCCTGCGTCTGCCGGGGACCGATGGCAAAGCCAAAATGTCTAAATCCCTGGGCAACGCGATCTATCTCTCCGACAGCGCCGATGTTATACGGGAAAAAATCATGTCCATGTACACCGACCCCACTCACATCAAAGTCTCCGACCCGGGAAATGTGGAGGGTAATACGGTCTTCACTTACCTGGATGCCTTCTGCCGTCCGGAGCATTTTCCGCTCTATTTCAAAGAGTACGACAGCCTTGATGAACTTAAGGCACACTATAGGCGCGGCGGTCTCGGTGACGTAAAGATCAAAAGATTCCTGAACGACATCCTGCAGGAAGAACTCGCTCCCATCCGCGCGCGCCGGGAAATATACGCCAAAGATATCCCCGCACTCTATGACATGCTGAAAAAAGGAACGGAGCAGGCGAAAGAGACCGCTGCCCAAACATTGACTGAAGTGAAACACGCTATGCAGATCGACTATTTCTCCTAAGATAAAAGGCCCCGATGCATAAAAGTACCGCACGCTCATGAGCGTGCGGTACTTTTATAGCAAAAGAGCGGCGTTTCATAAAACACCGCCTCGTGAACTCATCCTAATATAATTCCACCCGAAAACTCCTTCCCCAGAAAGTATTACAAGCCACCCTCGCGTACTTTCCTGTCAGCCGGCGATCTTAGCCATGTGGCCGTGCTTCATCAACCGGTGGAAGAAAGCCTCCGTCAATCGTACCTCGCTGTATTCAAAGGACGTATCATCCAGCACCTCATCTCGCCGCCCGTTAGCGAGTGCGGCCACATAACGATCCGACGCTTCCACAGCGCACAACGCGCCGTCAGTACCGAAACAGCGGACGCCTCCCGGATATCCCGGTGCCATTACCACCAAACGGTCCGCGCCTACGCCCTCCCGACCGCTGAGAAGTAACACCACCCCTTCTGCCGCCGGTACTTTGGCTGACGATCCCGGCCAGACAAGATATCGCACTCCGTGGATGATAAATTTATCTAACCGGTACACCGTCATCGCCTCCGTTCTTTATCGCAATTACAGCATAACAAGAAAGACGAAGCAAAAAAATACCAAAAAATGCCCTTGAAATAGCAAAAAATGCTATAATAAAAGCGGAGGTGTTCCCATGATAGCAACACGTGATATTTCCTGCACCACGCTGCCTATGGAAAGCGGAGACAGCACGGGGGCAGAAATCAGTGCCCCCAAGCGAGGCTACTTGACGGAAACCTTTCGCATTTTTCGTCTCCATGATCCGGTGACCACCCCCATTCCCTTTCATTACCACGACTTTCATAAAATTATCCTCTTTATCAGCGGCCAATCGGGCTATACCATCGAAGGAAAAACTTGGCAGCTTTCCCCCCGAGACATCGTCTTCGTCCGCGCCGGCGAAATTCACCGACCGCTTCCCCTCCTCGGCGCGCCTTACGAACGCATCGTTATCTATGTCGCCCCTGAGCTTCTGTCACGTTATCGCCACGGAACGGACGACCTTGCTGCCTGCTTTCTCCCGGAACACCGACCCTCCAGTGTCATGCACCTGACCGCCGGGAAAACCCACGACCTCCTCTTCCACATGGAAAAATTGGAGCGCACCGCCCACGCTTCAGGATTTGCCAACGCGCTCTACACAGAAATGCTCTTTGTGGAATTCATGATCTTGTTAAACCGCGCCCTCATCGACCGCGAATTGGATGCCACTACCGCCGCCGTCACCGACGAAAAAATACAGGCTCTTCTGACCTATATCAACGACCATCTGACGGAACGCCTCTCTATCGACCGTCTCGCCGCCCGTTCCTACGTCAGCCGTTCCCATCTCATGCATCGTTTCAAACGAGTCACCGGCTACGGCGTGCGCCAATACATCGTCGGCAAACGCCTGCTCCTGGCCCGCGCTTATCTCACAGACACAACCACCCGCTCCATCAGCGAAATCGCCAGACTCGCCGGCTTCGCCGACTATCTTCCTTTCTTCCGGGCCTTTAAAGCCCAGTATCAGATGACGCCCCAGGAATGGCGGGAACGCCACGGCTCCGTCTCCGTGGAACAATGCCCCATGATCAATCCTAAAGAAGATTCGACAAACTTCAAAATTTCTGTATAATATGACATGAAACAAACAAAATGAAAAGGATGAAACGTATGGCAAAAGATACGCAAAAACGGGACGTGATCATCATCGGCGCCGGTATGGCCGGCCTGACGGCGGCCCTGTACACCGGACGGATGAACCTCAGCACGCTGGTATTGGAAAATGCCCTCGTCGGCGGACAGATCGCCAACGCCACCGGTATCGAAAACTATCCCGGCTATGAAGTCATCAAAGGGGGCGAACTCATCGCCACCCTTCAGAAGCAGGCCGAACATTTCGGCGCGGTAGTTGATGAATTTGACTCCATCGTACGGGTGGATTTAACAAAGGAGCCAAAAATCGTGGAAACGGAAGGCTGCCTCTATGAAGCCGACGCAGTAATTCTCGCCACCGGCATGAATCGGCGCAAGCTCCCGCTTCCCGAGGAGGGGACCTACGCTGGGCGGGGCGTCCATTACTGTGAACTTTGCGACGGTCACCTATACCATGATAAGATCATCGCCGTCATGGGCGGCGGCAACGCAGCCGTGGACGCGGCCAACTTTTTATCCAAGTATGGCCGTCATGTCTATCTCATCCACCGTTCCGAGCTGAGGGCTGATCCGGTATCCCAAGAAAGACTTCGGCAAAATCCTAAGGTGGAGATCTTATTGCAGACAGAAATCCGGGCTCTCCGTGGCGACGGCCGCCTGACCGCGGTCACTCTCTACGACAAAGCCCGGGATAAAACGACGGAACTCCCCGTAGACGGCATTTTCGTCAACATCGGCGTCATCCCCAATACTGCCCTCTTTGAAGGACAAGTAACTTTAACGCCGGGCGGACGCATCGCCGCTGGAGAGGACTGCCGCACAAACCTGCCGGGGGTATTCGCTGCCGGAGACGTCCGAGAAAAAGAAATCCGCCAGCTCACCACTGCCGCTGCTGACGGTACGACGGCGGCGCTCTTAGCCGACCGCTATTTAGCGGCTAAGCGCAGCTAAAAGTTACCGGCGCCTTATGTATAACTAAACTAACCACTAAAGGAGGAACATTATTATGGTAAAAGTCTATTCTATCACCAACTGCCCTTGGTGCGATAAGGTCAAAAAGTATCTGAAATCCCGGGGCGTAGAATTTGAAGAACACAACGTCGAACACAGCAAGGAAGATTTCGACGCCGCCGTTGCCATTTCCGGTGCCGACATCGTGCCCGTCACCACAGTAAACGGCAAAGACTTCGTCGTGAGCTTCGATAAGGAAAAATTAGACGCGCTTTTAGGTCTGAAATGACGAACATCTATCACACAAGAGCTGGTGCAAAGACCGCATAGAGAACCCCGCTGCCAAATGGCAGCGGGGTTCTCTATGCCACATTTTCCTTACTGACTAAATTGGCGCACGAAGTTTTGTACGAAGGGTGTTTGCGGATGAGAGAGGATTTCCCTGGCGGGGCCTTCCTCGATGATCGCTCCATCCTTGAGAACGCCTACCATATCTGCTAAATAGCGCACTAAGCCGAGGTGATGGGAGATGAATAGATAGGTCAGGCCTTCCGCCTGCTGCAACTCTTTCAAGAGGCGCATGACTTCCTCCTGCGCCGTGGGATCAAGCATCGCCGTTGGCTCGTCTAAAACTAAAAAAGAGGGACGCAGAAGGAGAATACGCGCTAAAAATAGACGCTGAAGCTGCCCGCCGGAAAGCTGTGCCGGATAACGATCCAAAATCTCTTCATCGAGACTCACCCGGCGCAGGGAGGCTAAGATTTGATTCCAATCTACCGCCCCCAGCCGTGCCCTGTGGACGCGATAGGGTTCCTCCAAGAGGCGGCGGGCGGGAAAATCCCCGTAGAGCGCTGCTTGAGGATTTTGAAAGAGGATTTGGTTTTGACAGCGAAACGCCTTTCTTTTCTCCGAGGAACGCAAAATATCCCGGAGAAAACATCCGTCGTAGAGAATATCTCCTTCTTCCACCGGGAGAAGCCCCAAGAGAACGCGCCCTACGGTGGATTTTCCCGCACCGCTCATCCCGCAAAGAGCATACGTCTCTCCCCGCCGCAGGGAAAAGGACAGTCCGGAAAGCACCCGGCGGCGCTTTTTTTGCCAGAAGTCCTGGCTGTATGCCTGTATGATGCCACGACACTCAATCATTCGCTTCCTCCGCCTCCCCATCGGGAAATTTTGACGCCTGTACCAGCCTCTGAGCGTAGACTGTCCGAGGACGTTCCCATACGTCTACCAC
>CAJPQU010000032.1 GCA_905372875.1 uncultured Schwartzia sp.
CCCAAGGGGTGCACCTCACCCAGCCGCCCCCCTGCGGTCTCACCTGTTCCTCCGCTGAAGCCCCCCTCTCCTCCGCCCCGCTCCTTGACTGGCTGCCGGATCTTTCCGCCGTGTCCTATGAGATTGAAATTTTTCGTGAACGCCCGGAAAATATCGACGCCGACGCGCCGGACGAACGGGCCGTCTTTCGCACTGCGGAAATTTACACCAATGCGGTCAATCTCTCCTGTGGCGATTTTCTCCCCGACCTGTCGGAAGGTGCCCCTCTCTGGTGGCGGGTCCGCAGCCTTGATTTGGAGCAGCAGGCCATCAGCCCCTTCAGCGAACTCGTTCCCCTCTACCTTGATCCGGGCCTGCCGTCCATGCAGGCTCCCGTTATTTATTCGCCCTACAATCAAGGAAACGGCTCCGTTCTTCTCTATCCCGTTTACACCTGGGTGCGCCCCCATGGTGCCGCGCGTTTTGAAATCGCCCTGTACGACGAAAACCCGGCCCAGACTGCGGCCGCGATGCCCATCGATCTCCTTTTTTCCGAGAGCACGGAATGTTATGACCCCACGCCCCGCATCGGAGAGCGCCCCTTTTACTGGCGCGTACGCGCCTTAGACAGCGACGGCGCTCCCTTAGGAGACTGGTCGGAACCAGGCTCCTTTCGTACCGCTCCCAGCGACGGCTGGGAAGTGGCCGTCTTCGGCGACAGCATCAGCCACGGCGGCGGGCACATCTCCTACGGCCCGGAAAATTTAGAATACAGTTGGCTCCGCTACCTCGCGTTTCCCGCCCTCAATCTCTCCCAAAGCGGCAACCTCACAGAAGACATGCTGGCCCGCTTTGAGCGTGACGTCATTCCCTTCCACCCCCGCTATCTTCTCATCATGGGAGGATCCAATGACCTGCGCTCCGGGGACTTCACCGTGGACACCGTCCGAGAAAACATGGAAGCCATCAAAGAAAAATGCCGCCAATACGGCATAAAGCCCATCTTTCTCACCCTTCCCCCCATCAATCCGCAAAAGATCGCCCGCGCCTTCGACGAGCCCACCGATCCCCGCTGGCAGGAGAAATTCGCCGTCTTCAACGACTACCTGCGCTGCCAGCCCCACATTGACGTCGCCGCCACTTTCGCCGCTTACGCGGCTGACGGTGAACTGCCCGAATGGCTGGCCTTAGACGGGCTCCATCAAGACATCTTAGGAAAGAAACTTATCGCTGCCCGCGTCAACGCCCAATGGGAGGAAGCCAAAGAGGCCGCCGACAACTGGCCATAGGGGGAAAACCAATCATCACCCCTGACGACAAAGGAGGAACATTCATGCAAGCAATTGAGATCCGCCCCGACCTCTACTGGCTGGGCGCCATCGACTGGTCCATGCGGAGCTTTCACGGCTACGCTACCAGCCGCGGCTCGTCTTACAACGCTTACCTCATCTTGGACGACAAGATCACCCTCATTGACACGGTGAAACGCCCCTTTGCCGGGGAGCTTCTGGATCGCATCGCCTCCGTCATCGATCCGGCCCGCATTGACTACATCGTCTCCAATCATGCCGAGCCGGACCATTCGGGGAGCATTCCCATCCTCTTATCCCATTGTCCCCATGCCAAAGTCTACACCAGCGACCCCCAGGGACACAAAGCCCTCGCCGCCCGATACGGGGATCTTCCCTACGAAGCGGTGAAAACCGGAGACACCCTCTCTTTAGGGCGGCACACCCTCCATTTTGTCGCCACCCCCATGCTCCATTGGCCCGACAGCATGGTCACCTATTGCCCCGAGGAAAAAATCCTCTTCTCCAACGACGCCTTCGGCCAACACTTGGCGTCAAACCGCCTCTTTGACGATGAAAACGACCTCTCCGTCGTCATGGCGGAAGCGAAAAAATACTATGCCAACATCCTCATGCTCTACGGGCGCCAAGCGCAGACTGCGCTGAAAACCGTCCGCACCCTCGACCTCGACATGATCGCCGTAGGGCACGGCGTTCTCTGGCGGTCGCATATCGAAGACATCTTGGCCGCCTACGAGAAATGGAGCGAGGGCGTGCTGGAAGAGCGGGCCGTCGTCGTCTTCGACAGCATGTGGGGCTCCACGGAAAAGCTGGCCCGTGCCATCACCGACGCTTTCACCGCCCGAAAAATTCCCGTTGCCTATTTTGACCTGCGAGTAGACGAAATCTCCGACGCCATCACCGAAATCCTGACCAGTAAATATCTGGCCGTAGGCTCCCCCACCCTGAACAACCAGATGATGCCCAACATTGCCGCTTTCCTCTCTTACCTCAAGGGCTTCGTTCCCAAGGGGCGGCAGGCTTTTGCCTTCGGCTCCTACGGATGGGGCGGGCAGAGCGTCGCCCAGGTGGAAGCCGAGCTGCGCGCGGCGGGCTGCGACATCTGCCGCCCCATGGTGCGTATCGCCAACGTTCCCATCCCCGAGCAATTAGCCGCCCTCCACACCGAAATACAGGCTCTTTAATTTTCGAAAGAAGGTTTTCTCTATGTCAACCCTCCGTATTGTCACCCTCACCGTTTTTTTGACGCTGGCCTTGTCCGCCGTCGCCTTTGCCGAACGGCCGGAAGTCAGCGCCGACCGCCAATCCTTTGACGTAGCCACCATGCGCTACCTCTTAGACGGGCACGTCACCGTCCGTTTCCCAGAACGCACCATCACCGCCGACCACGCCCAGGTAAATTTAGTCACCATGGAAGTCTGGGCGCAGGATCACATCCGCCTCGTGGAAGGCGACATCCTCTTTACAGGGAAGACCCTCTACGTTAAAGGCAGCGAACGAACTGCCTACCTCAAAGACGGCGCAGACTTCACCCGAAGCGCCCTCGCCATCCGTTCCGACGAAGCTACCTTCAACTGGGACACCAAGATCGCCGACTTCACCGGCCATGTCCGTCTCACCCGGGAAGACACCACGGAAAAATTCACCCACGTCCGTTACAACGTCGTCACCGGCGAAGTGTTACTCACGGAATGACCTTCTACGGAAACAGAAGTCATCGCCGGACATTGAGGTAGCCAAAAATCCGGCCGTTTCGATCCCCGTTCTATGAACGGCCTGACAAGGAGACGTGGACATGCAGCTGAAAGCGGTACTGACGATAGCCGGCAGCGACTCTGTCGGTGGAGCCGGGATCCAAGCGGATATTAAAACCCTGTTGGCCAACGGCGTCTACGCCATGAGTGCGGTGACGGCGCTGACGGCGCAGAACACCTTAGGCGTCACCGCCATCGAAGAAGCGACGCCGAAATTTTTGGCGGCGGAGATCGACGCGGTATTTGACGATATTCGTCCCGACGCCGTGAAAATCGGTATGGTAGCCAGTACAGCCCTCATTCGTACCATTGCCGATCGGCTGCGCGCCCACCGCGGGGAATCTGTCGTCCTCGATCCGGTGATGGTGGCCACCAGCGGAGCACGCCTTCTCAAGGAAGACGCCATCGCCGCCCTGATAGCGGAACTTTTCCCATTAGCGACGGTTATCACGCCGAATCTTCCCGAATTGGCGCTGCTGTCCGGCGGCGCTATACAAAGTCGGGAAGATCGCATATCGGCGGCCCAGCAGCTGTCAAAAACATGGGGCTGCGCCGTCCTAGCGAAGGGAGGGCATGGCGCTGATCTCGATGCCTGTGATGACATTCTCGTCGCGGGGAAAGAAGTCACGGTGTTCTCTGGCCCGCGCCTCGATACCCCCAACACCCACGGCACGGGGTGTACGCTGTCCAGCGCCATCGCGGCGAATTTGGCCAAAGGATTTACCCTCACCGACGCCATCGCCCGGGCCAAGGAGTATGTCACTGGAGCGCTGGCCGCCGGTCTCACCATGGGCCATGGCTGCGGCCCCTTACACCACGGCTTCAATCTTCAGAGCCCATTCCTCGCCACACCGGAGGATCGTGCTGACTTTAAAAACGCCTCCACCGACCAGCAGCGTCCACAATAAAGAACCAGAGAATCTTACACAGGGCGATAAAATAAGATACAGGACGAAAATCGGTTGCTCTTCCGGCGAAAAATGATTATAATGAAATAAATCTATGGATTTAACTGCCGGAAACGGTCAATATGAGAAAGCGGGGCGCAGAATATGCCAGTATCGCCAGCCATCATCGGCGGCCTTGCCGTCATCCTGATCTTTGGCATCGGATTGGGTAATTACGGAATGATGACCTACTACCATCTTCATGATCATGATGACCTGGAGTGGCTGTCCAACGGGCAGATCAACAATCGCGTCGCGCTGGCCATTGTCCAGTTCATTTGTCTGGTGTTCATTATGGGCGGCTTCTGGGTCATCGACCTCACCACCACCCTGTAAAACATCGCCAGCGTTCCCTCCATCAGACTCCACCGCCACCCGCCGAACGCGGGTGGTTTTTTGTTCTAACGAAACAAACGAAAACAGGGTGTCGCGAACAGAAAAGAATCTGCCACGACACCCTGTTTTTTTATTGCGTTCTATAAAATTTTCCCCCTTCACCCTCGGGCACGTTTTACGGCGGCAAAGGCTTTTTCGGAGGCGGCCAGTGTAGTGTCAATGTCGGCGTCGGTGTGGGCGCCGGAGAGGAAGATGGTTTCAAATTGGGAGGGAGCTAAGTAGATGCCCTGTTCCAACATGGCGCGGAACCAAACCTTGAAGGCTTCCTGATCGGAAGCGGCGGAGGTGGCGTAGTCCCGGACGTGATGCGCGTTGAAGAAAAGGCCGAACATGGACCCCGCTTGATGTACCTGTACGGGAACATCTGCTTTCTTTGCCTGCTGTTCCCAACCCAAGACCAGTTTTTTCGTTTGCAGGGTGAGGTGTCGGCTGTAGTCCGGTTTACCCGCGGTTGGCTCAGCGGTGAGAATTTGCAAGGTTGCCAATCCAGCTGTCATAGCCAACGGATTGCCGGAGAGGGTGCCCGCCTGATAGACTGGCCCGGCGGGAGAGATAAAGCTCATGATGTCTCGCCGTCCGCCGTAAGCGGCCACCGGCAGCCCGCCGCCGATGATCTTCCCGAGGCAAGTGAGGTCGGGAGTAACGCCGTAGGCGGCCTGCGCCCCGCCCAAAGAAGCGCGGAAGCCGCACATGACTTCGTCGAAGATGAGGAGAGCCCCACTCTCTGTCGTCAGTTGGCGCAGCTTTTCCAGATAGCCGCTCTCCGGCAGCACCAAGCCCATGTTCCCCGCCACCGGTTCCACAATGACGGCGGCGATCTCTTGCCCGTGTTCGGTCATGACGGCGGCGATGGCGTCGCTGTCATTGTAGGGAACGGTGATGGTATCTGCCGCCACGTTTTTCGGTACGCCAGGACTGTCCGGGACGCCGAAGGTGGCCAGCCCCGACCCGGCCTTCACTAAAAGGCCATCACTGTGCCCATGGTAGCAGCCGATAAATTTTACGATCTTATCCCGCCGAGTGAAGCCTCGGGCCAGACGCAGAGCGCTCATGGTGGCTTCCGTCCCCGAATTGACCATGCGCAAAAGTTCCATGGAAGGATAAACCTGCCGCACCAATTTCGCCAATTCCGATTCCGCTAAGGTAGGAGCGCCATAGCTGGTTCCTCGGGTGACAGCTTCCTGCAAGGCCTTGACCACTTTCGGGTGGGCGTGCCCCACGATCATCGGCCCCCAAGAGCCTACATAGTCGATGTATTCGTTCCCGTCGATGTCGTAGATACGGCTTCCTTCCGCCCGGGCGATGAAGGGCGGGTCGCAGTCTACGCTCCGGTACGAGCGCACCGGGCTGTTCACGCCCCCCGGCATGAGCGTTTTCGCCTCCCTAAAGGCGGCGGCCGATTTTGTCAGATTCAGCATATTCCTCGCTCCTCACGTTCCTTATAGCAAAGCCCTCACGCCCTCCCTCGGGCGTCCGGCAATCCGTTTTTCTCATGGTGTTCCTCGTACCTGCGCGCTCTTCCACTTCACGCCTTTAGCCAGCGCGCCGCATCCAGCGCATGGTAAGTGATGATGATGTCGGCGCCGGCACGTTTCATACCGGTGAGGGTTTCAAGGACAATGCGCTTTTCGTCGATCCAGCCGTTGGCGGCGGCGGCCTTTACCATAGCGTATTCGCCGCTGACGTTGTAGACGGCCACAGGATGATGAACAGCGTCCCGCACGGTGCGCACGATGTCCAAGTAAGCCAGCGCCGGTTTCACCATGATGATGTCGGCCCCCTCAGCGATGTCGAGGGCAACTTCCTTCATGGCTTCCCGGGCGTTGGCTGGATCCATCTGATAGCCCCGGCGGTCCCCGAACTGAGGCGTGGAGTCCGCCGCGTCCCTAAAGGGACCATAGTAGCCCGAAGCGTACTTCACCGCGTAAGACATGATGGAAACATGAACTAGGCCCTTATCGTCCAACGCCTCCCGAATGGCCCCCACCCGTCCGTCCATCATGTCCGAAGGAGCAACGATATCCGCTCCCGCCTCGGCCTGACTCACGGCTACCTTCTGTAACAGGGACAGCGTAGCATCGTTGTCGACCTCATGCCCCGACAACTGGCCGCAATGGCCGTGGGAGGTATACTGGCAAAGGCACACGTCCCCCACGATGACCAACTCCGGCACTGCCTTGCGGATGGCGGCGATAGCCCGCTGCACCGGGCTTTTCATGTCCCACGCTGCCGATCCGATCTCGTCTTTATATTCCGGCAGGCCGAAAATTTCCACCGCCGGGATGCCGAGCGCAAAGAGTTCCCCCGCCACGGCCACAGCTTTGTCCACGGAAAGGTGATCGCAGCCCGGCATACTGGGAATGGGTTCCCGAATGTTTTCTCCCGGTACCACGAAGAGCGGATAAACGAAGTCCTTCACCGAAAGGGCCGTTTCCCGCACCATCGCCCGTATCCCTTCCGATCTTCTCATGCGCCGAGGGCGCAAGGTTTGTTTTATCATATCGTTTGCTCCTCCTTCAGGGCTTTCCTCGGAAAACCGCTCCAGTTGGCGAAAAGCCGCGCTGACAACGCGGCTTTTGCTCTGCTTGAATAAAGTTCTTGTGTGACAACTCATGTCCCATCCAATCGTCTAAAGGTCACCCGCGATGCTCCCGAATGGCGCTGACCATGCCGTCGATGGTGTATTCTTTGGCCACCGCCGTTGGTTTCAGCCCCAAGATCTCGCAAGTTTCGGCGGTGATAGGGCCGATGGCGATGATCTTTGCCTTTTTAAGGAGCGCCGCATCGCCTAACAGTTTGACTAAATTCTTCACCGTGGAGGAACTGGCAAAGGTCACGAAATCGATCTCTCCCGCTGCCAGCATCTCTCGCACGGCGGCGGGATCGTCCTGTTCCGTTACTGTTTCGTAGACGGGAACGACATCCACGGCAGCGCCGTATTGTCGCAGGCTGTCGGGCAAAATCTCCCGGGCTTCCAAAGCGCGAGGGATAAGTACCCGCGCTCCGGGTGCCAATTCTCCCTTCAAAGCGGAAAGAATGCCCTCGGCGCGAAATTCGCCGGGCATAAGGTCGGCATGAAGCCCGTAAACTTTCAGCCGCTTCGACGTGGATTTACCAATGGCAGCGAGGCGGGCTTTGGCCAGCGACCGTACATCCTTACCGGCGGCGAAAAGCCGCGCAAAAAAGGCATCCACGCCGTTGGTACTGGTAAAGATCAGCCAGTCGTAGTCAGCGATCCTCTGAATCGCCGCGTCCACAGCCTCATACGCATCCGGCGGCGGCGCGATTTTAATGGCGGGCAGCTCGATGCACCGCGCCCCCAAGGCGTCCAATTTCTTCGTCAGCTGGGACGCCTGCGCCCGGGCGCGGGTGACCAGCACCGTCGTCCCAAAGAGAGGTCGGGTAGCCGGGGCGTCGAACCAACCGATCTTCTCCCGCAGGTTCACCACATCGCCCACCACGAAGATGGCGGGAGGCTTTAATCCAGCGGCCTTAACTGCCGATGCCGCCTTGCCGAGAGTCGTCACCAGCGTCTCCTGCTCCGGCTTTGTTCCCCAGCGGATCACGGCCGCCGGGGTATCGGCGGCGCGGCCGTGAGCGATGAGCTGGCCGGTGATGTGAGGCAGATTTTCCACCCCCATCAAAAACACCAGGGTGTCCACTGCTGTGGCCAGCTTGTCCCAGCGAACGGCAGAGGCTGCCTTCGCCGGGTCCTCATGCCCGGTGACGACGGCAAAGGAAACGGCCATGTGACGCTGGGTCACAGGGATCCCCGCGTAAGCGGGCACCGAGATGGCCGACGTGACCCCAGGCACGATTTCAAAGGGAATCTGATGTTCCGCGAGGAGAAGCGCTTCCTCCCCACCCCGGCCGAAAACAAAAGGATCCCCGCCTTTGAGGCGTACCACACATTTATTTTCTTTCGCCTTCTCTACCAAAAGGCGGCTGATGTCTTCCTGCTTCATGGTATGGTTGGCGGATACCTTTCCCACATAAATCAACTCCGCCTCCGCCGGTGCCCAGCGCAGGATGCGGTCGTCCGCCAGATGATCGTAGACGACGACCTGCGCCTTCTTCAAACAGTCCACCGCTTTGAGGGTGATGAGCCGACTGTCCCCCGGCCCCGCCCCCACTAAGTACACGATGCCTGACATATTGTCCTCCCCTTCTGTAAACAGGCCCCTTTCCTCCAACCGGACTTCAGCACCGGTCAAGCAAAAGGCCGATCTCATGCAATATTTTGATACCGCCCGCATCCAACAGGCGATCCGCCAAGGCCTTCCCTAAGTTTTCCGCTTCTCGACGCGATCCCCGCAGAATATCGCGAAAGCTCTCGCGCCCATCCAAGGAGGCAATGACCGCTTCCACCGTCATGTCCTCGCCCTCGGCCACAGCATAAACCCCCACCGGCACTTGACAGCCGCCCTCCACCGTTTTCAGGAAAGACCTCTCCGCCAACCCGCAGTCCGCCATGGCGTCGTCCCGCAAAAAATCCACCAGTCGCCGGGTTTCGGTGTCCTCCGCCCGCGCCTCGATGGCCAACGCCCCCTGTCCTACCGCCGGAAGGCACAAGGTACGCGGCAGGACTTCCGTGATCCGCTCCCCAAACCCCAGCCGTTTGAGTCCGGCCACCGCCAAAATAATGGCGTCATACTCTCCCGCGTCCAATTTTTTCAATCGTGTGTTGACGTTGCCCCGCAGATCGAGGAGGGTCAGATCGGGACGCGCCGCCAAAATCTGCGCCCGGCGGCGCAGGCTGGAGGTTCCCAACCGCGCCCCCTTGGGCAGCGCGGCGAGTGTCCGATAGCGGGGGCTGACCACCGCGTCTCCGGGATCGTAGCGCTCTGTGATCGCCGTGATGACCAGCCCCTCCGGCACCTCCGTAGGCATGTCCTTCAGACTGTGCACGGCGATGTCGATCTCCCCCGCCAGCATGGCCATTTCCAATTCTTTCGTGAAGAGCCCTTTCCCGCCGATCTTCGCCAGCGGTGCATCGAGGATCCGATCCCCCTTCGTAGTCATCCGCTTTTCTTCGACGACGAGGCCGGGGTGCGCTTCCCGCAGCCGCCCGGCGACGTAATCCGCCTGCCAAAGGGCCAGCTTACTGCTGCGCGTACCGATGATGAGCGTCTTCCCCATCCGCCGTTTCCGCCTCCCCGATAAAATCCAGTTTGAACAGGCTGTTCATCGCGTCGATGTAGAACTGTTCCCGCTCCGTCCCCGCCGCCGCATTGATCTCCATCATGGGAAAGCGCAAGAGTTTGCGGACGATCATCCGGGACATGTGCTCCATGACTTTCTCCCCCGCCGCATCCAACTGAGGCAGCTTTCCCAGCGCCCGCCGCAATTCCCGCCGCCGGATCTTATCGGCGCGGTTGGAGAGCCGCGCCATGAGGGGCTGAAAGGAGAGGTACTGAAATTTCTCCCGCAGCGAGGCCACTTCCTCCTCAATGATCGCTTCCGCCTGATGAGCTTCCTTCTGGCGCTCCTGCTTGTGCTCGTCCACAACCTCTTCCAAATCGTCGATGTTATAAACAGTAACCCCCTGAATGTCCGACACCTCGGGATCCACGTCTCGGGGCACAGCGATATCAATAAAGACCAGCGGCCGTCCGCCCCGGGCCCGCATGGCCCGCTGGGTATCCCACGAATGAATGACATAGTGGGGCGCGCCCGTGGATGTCACCACAATATCCGCATCTGGCACGGCTTCCAGTCCCGCGTCGAAATCCACCGCCTCACCGCCGAACCGAGCCGCCATCTCTTCCGCATTCTCCCGGTGGCGGTTGGCCACATAAATTTTCTTCACGCCACGTCCCTGTAAATTTTCCGCCGTCAATTCGGCCATTTTCCCCGCACCGAAAATGAGGGCGCTGGAATTTTCCAGCGTCCCTAAGATGTCTCGTGCCAGCTCCACCGCCGCGTAACTGACAGAAACGGCGTTGAAGGCGATGCGCGTCTCCGTCCGCACGCGCTTACCGGTGGTGATAGCACGATGAAAGAGGGTGTTGAGGACGGTACTGGTGGTTCCGGCATCGTGGGCTATCGCATAAGCGTCCTTCACCTGACTCAAGATCTGCCCTTCCCCGATGACCAATGAATCAAGGCTGGACGCCACCCGGAAGAGATGGCGCATACAGGCTTCGTCCACAAATGTATACAGATAATCGTCAATATTTTCCCGATGACCGGTCATATCCGCCCAGAATTGCCGGATCGCGTCCATCCCGGCCGTCTCGTCCGCCGCCATGGCATATATCTCACTGCGGTTGCAAGTGGAAACGATCACGGCCTCGTGCAGCGGATCATATTCCCCCAAATGCTGGAGGCCCCGGCGCACCTTCTCTTTCGAAAGGGCGAAACGCTCCCGGAGCGCCACGGGGGCTGTCTTATGATTGAGGCCTAAAACGAGCAATCGCATCTTTCACCCGAGCCTCCGCTTCGTCATACTTTCGCTGCCGCACCAGCGCCATGACCTCGTCGTCCAGCGCCGAACGCCAAAAGATCTCCCGCACCTCGCTGCCGGAAAATTTCTTCTGGGCTTCCTGCCGCAAAGGGGCCAGCCGATCAAGCCACGTTCCGTAAACTTCGACAAAGTTATCCGCCAATTCCCGGCAGAGGACACGGGAAAGTTCGGGGCTGGCACCGGCGGTGGACACCGTCAAGAGAAGCTGGCCATGTCCCGCCTGGGCTGGTACCGTAAAATCGCTCAGTTCCGTCGGAGGCGCAGCCATATTCACCAGCGCCCCCGTGGCTTTCGACGACCACGCGGCGGCCCGATTCACCGCCTCGTCGTCGGTGGCACAGACCACAAGAAACATCCCCACGATATGAGACGCCGTGAAAGGCTCGGTGATCCAGCGAATCACACCTTCCCGCGACAGGTCCACAATTTCCGGCAGCGCCTGCGGCGCGATGACCGTCACGATGGCCCCCGCCGCCACGAGAGCCTTGGCTCGGCGCAGCGCAATATGGCCGCCGCCCACGATGGCGCAGCGGCGGCCGCCTAATTTCATATTAACCGGATAAAACTGCTCCTTCATCATGCTCTCGTCCTTCGTGCCAGAATTGTTGACAGATAATTTACCGGGCGGTCTTTGCGCGCCATGATGTCATCGATGCGCTCTTCATCCGGCAGGCCGCAGCGGCTCACCATGACGGCATTTCCCGCCATCCCTTCTTCTTCCAAAAGATCAGCCATCTCCGGGAAATTCTTGTAGACCTTCATCAGCACCACATTGTCCGAAACCTGCGCGACCCGGCGGATCTTTTCCATATCAGCGGTTGCCGGAATGACGCTCAGGACATCGTCCCCCTCCACGATGGGCCAGCCCAAATGGCTCCCCATGGCAATAAACGCCGGAATCCCGGGAATCGTTTCGATAGGAACCCCTTCTTTTTCCAGGAGGCGAAACACGTAAATATAGGTGCTGAAAAACATGGCGTCCCCCAAAGTCAGAAAGCCCACGTTCTTCCCCTCGTGCAGGAAGCCTAAAATTTCCTTTTTATTCGCTTCCCAGGCCGTTGTGTCCTTTTCAAAGGCTTTGACCATGGGAAACACCTGATAGACGATGCGCACGTCCTCTTTGAGGTAGGGACGGGCGATGTCCAGCGCCACACTGCCGTTTTTTTTCTCCGTCTTTGGCGCGATGAGGATATCCACCTCGCGGATCGCTTTCACCGCTTTCATCGTCAAAAGCTCGGGATCGCCGGGGCCGACCCCGATCCCGTAGAATGTGCCTATCATGTATATCCCCCTCGTCCATTATCGCCGCACGGTCAGGAAAAATGAATTTTTTCACTACAATGATAGTACATCAACGACCCCGGAGTGTCAAGGAAAGCCTGACGCGCCGGGGTCACGAGGAAGCGCCGGGCAGCTTATTCCAGCGTCATGATCTTATGTTTTAAGACATAAATGAGAGCTTGGGTGCGGTCATTGACGTTAAGTTTACGGAAGATGTTCGTCAGATGGTTTTTCACGGTCTTTTCGCTGACAAAAAGGGCCTGGGCAATGTCTTGGTTGGAAAATCCTTTGGCAATACAGGAGAGGACGTCCAGCTCGCGAGGCGTAAGACGCTCCGCCCGCCCCTCGCGCCACATTTCCCGCGCTTTAGCGTTCACATCCTCGCCTTCGATCAGGCCGCCGAAGATGCGCTCGGCCAATTTGGGGTAAACAAAGGCATCGCCCCCCGCCACCACATGGATGGCCTTGATCAGCATGGAAGGTTCCACATCCTTTAGGAGGTAGCCCAAAGCGCCGTTTCGGAGCATTTCCAATACGTACTTGTCGCTGTCGTGAATGGTGAGAGCGATGATACGGGTACGCGCGCGCGCCGCCTGCAGCTGGCGGGTAACTTCCAGCCCGGAAAGATTCGGCATGTTGAGATCCAGGAGAATGATATCCGGCTGCAATACCAGGGTCCGAGCCAGAGCTTCCTGTCCATCCCCGGCCTCTCCGATGACCTCCAAATCCTCCTCGAAATTGAGCACTCGCTTGATCCCCTGCCGGAGCAGGGCGTGATCATCCGCAATCAGAATCTTAATCGACATACGCTATCCCTATCCTTTCCAAATCAGACATTTCCTTTGTCCCATTGAATATTCCCCGTCGTTTGGCAATTACGTTCCCGATGCCTCCTTTCCTCCCGTCTCGTCTAAGACGTGCGCCGTCAAAAAAATCATGATCTCCGAATCGGACTTACTGGTGCGGACGCTGCGAAAAAACACGCCCAAAATGGGTAAATCGCCTAAAAAAGGAACCTTCGACAAGCTCTTCGTCTCTTCGCTGCCGATGAGGCCGCCGATGACCATGGTCTCCCCGTCCCGAAGACGCACAGTGGTATCCGCGGAGCGCTTCTGAAAACGATACGCTTTCAGAGATTCTACATAAAGGGGCGAGCTGACCTCGGTGTGTACGGTGGCAGTCACGCCGCCTTCCGGGTTCACCCGGGGCGTGCAGCGGAGAATAATCCCCGCTTCCCGATAGGTAACAGAGGTGGTCGTGGTGGCGTTAGTAGTGGATATCGTAGGCACTGGCACTTCCCCACCAATGTTGATGACAGCCTCCCGCCCCTGCAAGGTAGTAATGTTGGGTCTGGCTAAGATCTGCGCTTTTCCGTCGGTGATGAGGGCGTTGAGGGTTGCTCCGAAGTAAAGCTCAAAAGGATGCCCCGCGGGCCCGCGCCCAAACTGAAAGATGCCCGGAACCTCTTCCCCCGGCCGCCAGATCCGCTCCGTGGTCACCTTCGGCCAATCCTCCGTCACCGTAGTATATGAGCCGTCAGGATTTTGGACGGTACGCCGGCGGGTTTCATAGTCCGTGCGATGATTCGGGTACTGCGGCAACTTCGACCATTCCCACTCGATGCCCAATTTTTTCGCCGCGTCCTTCTGGATCGCGATGACCTTCGCTTCCAAGGCCACTTGACGAATAGGTTGATCCAGAGCGGCGATGATGCTCCGGGCTGCTTCGGCTTCCGCCGCCGTTCCCATGAGGAGCAGCGTCCCTGTCCCCGGGTCGATGAGTACCCGCTCCCCGGCCCCAGTCTCTTGGCGCGGGCTTTTCTTTTCCTTCCCCGCCGCTACGCCTTCGCCCCGCTCGTCTTCCTGATAAACGGCCAAGGCCACTGCGTCCCGCACCGTCGTCAAATCTGCATAATGAACAGGGAACGTGTAGGGGTGATAAAGCCTTTGGCCCATCGCCGTCAGGAGAAAAACGCCGTCGCGTTCCTCAAGGAACAGACCTTTGGCGGCGGCGATCCGGGCCACGATATCCTCCGGCTCAGCCTCGTCCACGTCGATGCTCATCCTGCCCTTGACGGAATCGTCCAGCACCAACCCGAAATGGCCGAGGCTGGCCATGGCCGAAAGGACGGCCCGGACATCTCCATCCGTCACGTGAAGACTGACGGGGTCGGCGACAGCCAAAGGCGGGAAAAGGAGCAGCATCGCCACCCCCATCCACAGGATCCGTCGTTTCAAACCTTATCCCCTCCCTTCGCGGCGAGGCGCAGGGCAACGCTCTGCCTCCGCCGCGTGACGCGGTAAGTGGAGTACGTGCTCCGTTCCTGCCTCCCGCACCCGCGCCGTATCTTCCGCTACCGACAGCAGCGTCAACATTCCGTCAGAATCTCCCGGCGCCAAGACCACCTGCCGTCCTTTCCACAAAAGGATAGCGCGGCTGTTTTCCGCCGTTGTTACCACGCCCACCAGCTGCGCCGGACCTGCTGAACCTGATCGCGAAGCGGCGATTGAGGGTGTCGGTGGGGTGACAGAATGAATTGGCGACGGTCGGCTCTCAGAAAGTGTCCGGCGTCTCTCATGCCCCCGGGTGAAAGGCGTCCCCAAGGGGAGCCGTCGCGGCGAAGGCGCCGCCATGCCCGCGGCGGCCCCCATCATCGCCGGGCGAGCTTCCGGCAGCCTGACCGTCAGCGGCGGTGGAGTCGGCACAAAGAAATAGCCCGCGCCCACCCCGATGGCTACGGAAGTGGTCAAAAGCATCACGCCCCAACGCCGCGCAAAGGGAGTGAATCGGTGCGCGATAGCAGAAAAGCGCCCCCCGAGGGCAGCGTTTTCTTCCGCCGTAAACAGCCTCGTGTTCCCGTCATGCTTCCCCTCGCCCCCGGGCCTTGACCGCCCTTTTTCATCCCTCACGCGGACATTCTCCCTTCACGTTTCTGATCTCCGCTAATCGCGGCCCCAGCACCTTTTTGTAAGCTTCTACCCCCGGCTGATCAAAGGCATCCACATCTGCCAATTCCCCCTCGTACGCCACGGAAAGCGCCAAAAGATACATCAGCTCACCCAAATGGTAAGCGCTCAGCTTCGGCAAGCTGAAGAGGGCGTTGAAACGGCCGTTGGCCGTCAAGGCCTCCGCATTCGACTGGCGCGCCGCCTCCAAGG
>CAJPQU010000033.1 GCA_905372875.1 uncultured Schwartzia sp.
AAAAGCATGGTCGGCAGCGGAATGATCATCATGAGGACAATGGTGACGATAGCCGCCGCGATCATGACATCGCTATACTTTTGTATGACGCCGCCTGTACCGGCGGCAGCTGCTCCCTTGTCTGCCATCTCCTGAACTCTCCTCTGCGAAAAATATTATCGCTCGTGCGCCCCATCAGGCATATCGGCGATGTTTGAGCCGATATACGTAGGCCAGTACTTCCGCCACCGCCTTATAAAGTTCCGGCGGCACCGACTCTCCAATTTCCACGGCGGCGTACAGCGCCCGGGCCAGGGGGCGATTTTCCACGATGGCGACCCCCGCCTCCCGTCCCACTCGTTTGATCTTCTGCGCCACGAAATCCTGCCCCTTGGCCACCACCTCCGGCGCGCTCATCCCTTTTGCATAGCGAAGCGCCACCGCGAAATGTGTCGGGTTGGTGACGATAACGTCCGCCTTCGGCACTTCCCGCATCATGCGCTGCATGGCCATCTGGCGTTGTTTCTGCTTGATCTTGCTCTTGATCTGCGGATCGCCTTCCATTTGTTTGAACTCTTCCTTCACCTCATCCTTGCTCATTTTGAGGTTTGTATAGTGTTCCCACTTCTGATACGCGAAGTCCAACACCGCCATGATGAAAATGACCCCGCAGACCTTGAACGCCAAATTAAAGACGATTCCGGCAATTTTCGGCAGGCTGGCCGTAAGATCCACATAAAGCATGTACGGCATTTGAGCGATCTCATCCTTGAGATACACATAAATAAAGGAGCCGATGATCAGGATCTTGAAGAGAGATTTCAGCAGCTCTACCAGGGACCGTTTAGAAAACATCCGTCCAAAACCGTTGATGGGATTAAGGTTTTCCAATTTGAAGCCCAAGGGTTCGGTGGTAAAATTGATCCCCACCTGCAAAAGATTGATCAGGAGGCCCACCAACATGATAATCCCCATGATGGGGAAGGCCGTCTTCGCCAGAACAATAATGATGCTGATGAAAAGGCGCATCACCGACTCGGTATCGATGGAACCGCCTAAATGGCCGAAAACATAAGCCATAAAGCCGCATATTTCCTTATATATGGAAGCGCCCAAAATATTCAGCGCCCAAAATCCCGCCAAAAGGACAAAGACCGTATTGATCTCCTGGCTTTTGGGAATATTGCCCTTATTTCTGGCATCCGACAGACGTTTAGATGTCGGATCTTCCGTCTTTTCTCCTGCAAAAAGCTGAAGATCGAAGACGAAGGGCTTACCGCAGAGTTCGGAGCGCGATATCAATGTTTCCATACATTTCATTGAACAACACATCCAGAAACAACACATAGAAAGGGATCACCATCAAAAGGACGAACATGCCGATCATGATCTGAAGGGGAATGCCCACCACGAAGATGTTGAGCGACGGCATGGAACGCGCCAAGATCCCTAAACTGACATTTGTCAGCAGAATGGAAAAAGTAATGGGCAGGGCGATTTGTACTCCGGTCAAAAAAATGCCCGTCGTAAAACGAACGATGAGTTCCGCCAGGGAGGCATTGAAATTCATTCCTAAAAGCGGAATCGCCCGAAAACTCTCCACTAAGGCCGACAGGAGCAAATGATGTCCGTTCGTCACCAGGAGAACAATAATGCTCAAATTATAAAGAAAACTCCCGATGAGCGGCGCTTGCTGACCGGAAGTCGGGTCCATCACATTGACGATCGAAAATCCCACCTGCATGTCCATGATCTTACCCGCCATCTGAATCGCCGCAAAGGAAACATAGGATACAAAGCCAATGAGCCAGCCGACAAACATCTCCCGAAGCACCGCCGCCGTATAAGCGATGACCGTCGACGGTGCCGTAATCTGGGTGAAGCCGTCTACCACTGGAAACAAAACGACGGAAAGAGCCAGCGCCGTCCCCGCCCGAAAATAGACCGGAATATTCAAACTGCCAAAAAAAGGGGACAGCATGAAGAGCCCGCTGGCCCGACAGACGAGGAGTAAAAACACGGCCCCATGGCTTTGCAGCAACGCATAAAGATCCACGCTTCATTCCCCACAATCAGCCGATATACTGCGGCAGGTTCACCAGAATATTCATCACATACTCCACTAAGATCCGCAGCATCCACGGGCCAAAGATCAAGATGGCCACAAACACCGCGATAATCTTGGGAATAAAGGCCAATGTCTGCTCCTGAATGGAAGTCGTGGCTTGGAATACGCTGACGCAAAGCCCCACCAAAAGCCCCAGCCCCAGCATGGGCGCCGAAACCAAAAGCACAACCATCAGTGCCTGCTGCCCCAACTGTACCACTACGTCCCCGGACATCTCTCCATCTCCTATTTAAAACTCATAATAAGTGACTTAATGAGCAGATGCCAGCCATCTACCATGACGAACAGCAAAATCTTAAACGGCAGGGAAATCATCGTCGGCGGCAGCATCATCATGCCCATGGACATCAGCGTACTGGCCACGATCATATCGATGACGATGAAGGGAATATAAATCATGAACCCGATCTGAAACGCCGTTTTCAATTCGCTGATGACGTAAGCCGGAATCAAAGTAAAGGTGGACACGTCCTCCTGTGTGTCCGGCCGGGGTGCTTGGGATAGATTGACAAACAGCGCCAGATCACTCTCCCGCGTCTGCTTGAACATGAATTCCCGAAGCGGCGCCACCGTATTGGTCAGAGCCTCTTCCTGAGTGATGCGTCCCGCTAAGTAGGGCTGCAGTCCGTTCTCATTGGCTTCGCTCCAATAGGGAGCCATAATGTAAAAGGTCAAAAAAAGCGACAGCGCAATGACCACCTGATTCGGCGGGACATTTTGCGTCGACAGCGCGTTGCGCAGAAAACCAATGACCACCACAATGCGGATAAAGGCCGTCGTCATAACCAAAATCGAAGGCGCCAAGGAGAGGATGGTCAGTACCGCCATGATCTGGAGCGTTACCGCCACATCCTGCGGGCCATCGGCCGTCCCTACATTGATGTCCAAGCTGGGAATGAGAGGGGCCGCGTCAACGATCGGGAACGCAAACAAAAAAGAAAACAGGGCCCCCACCAAAATGAGAGTCCGCTGTTTGTTCCACACTCGTCCCAACTCCTTCTCGTCAGCGTCGCGGCCCACGGAATAACGATGGTATCCGACGCGCAAATTGTTCAAAGGAACCCGACTGGGCGGAAAATAAATCCCCTACGTCCCCCTGACTTCCCAAATCGCGGCGATGCAGACGCTCAATTTCCCCTTCGTCCGTAATCTCCCGCAAAAGTGTAATGGCGTGCTCCGTAACACCTAACATAAAAACCCGCTCCGCCAATTCCACCACACAAACCGAGCGGTTCGGTCCCAACGGCAGATGCGCTAAGATCCGACCACCCTCGCCGGCTCCCCCTTTACCGAAGCGGCCGCTCAAAAAGCGTGAAGCCAGATAAGCCATCGCAGCCACAAAGATAAAAGCGGCCAAAAGGCTGAAAAGATACGCCAGCGTCGACCACCACGAAACGGCCGAAGGCCGAGGGTCGGCTTCCACGTAGCCGGAGAGATACCCTCCCCCCGCCTCCGCCGCAAAAGCTGACACTGCCAAAAACAGCGTCGGCCCCAAGAGGAGCAGAAGCGCCGAAAGGATCTTCCGCCACATCAGCCCACAGCTTTACGGACAGCTTCCAATACCCGGTCCGCCTGGAAGGGTTTGACGATGAAATCTCGCGCCCCGGCCTGGATCGCCTCGATGACCATGGCCTGCTGACCCATGGCGCTGCACATGACGATCTTCGCGTTGGGATCAATCTTCTTGATCTCCTTCACGGCGCTGATGCCATCCATCTCCGGCATAGTGATATCCATGGTCGTCAGATCCGGTTTAAGCTCCTGATACTGCTCCACCGCTTTCATTCCGTTCTCCGCTTCGCCCACGACCTCATAGCCGTTCTTGGACAGAATATCCTTTACCATCATCCGCATAAACGCTGCGTCATCAACCACCAAAACTCGAGTTGCCATGTTTCATCTCTCCTCATCAGACAAAATTAGTAGCACATACTCCTACAGGGAACGTTCCGTATTATAGTAAGAAATCCCCTTAATACGCAAGAATCATCCGTTACTGAAGGCGGGCCGCCCGTTCCTCGGGGCTTACAATATCTGTAATCCGCACCCCAAAGTTTTCGTCGATAACGACCACCTCGCCCTTGGCCAACAGTTTCCCGTTTACATGAATATCTACCGACTCGCCGGCCAGCTTATCCAACTCCACAATGGAGCCGTTAGAAAGTTCCAAAATATCCTTAATGGACTTCTTCGTCCGGCCCAACTCCACCGTCACCTGCAAGGGAACATCAAGAATAAGGCCGATATTCGCCTCGTTGACTTGCACTGGAGTTGTGGACAGCGGTGTAAATTGTGCCGCCTGGACCGGAACTCCCTGGGCCACTCTGGCGCCTCCCATACCGTAAGGAGCTGCCGAGGCCATCATGGGTGCGGCCGCCGCTGCCGCAGGAGCCGCTGCGGGTGCAGGCGTCGGTGCAGGCGTCGCCGCTGTGGAAGCGGGTACAGACGGAGCCTCAGGCTCCGGTTCTTCCTCTGTATCCCCGCTGTGGAGAAGGCTTTCCACCATATCTCCGGCAGTGGGCACCGGCAAGATTTGCATGATTTCACTGTCAATAAGACCATCCACCTCCATGCGGAAAGAAACCTTCACCACCGGCTCATCGCCGCTGACGATCTCCGTCACCTTATCCTCCGTCCCAAAGTCAATCAGATTCACCTTAGGGGGAGAAATATCAATCTTCTTGTTAAACATCGTGGAAAGCGACGTGGAGACCGCACCCATCATCTGGTTCATGGCCTCGCCCACCGCACTCATGTGAATATCATTGAGTTCTTCCGGTGGATTCGTTCCATCGCCGCCCATCATCAGATCGGCGATAATGGAAGCGTCCTGCGCCTGAATGGCCAAGACATTGTTGCCGTTAATACCCATGGTATACCCTACCTCAACAATGAGATAGGGCATGGGATAGCTGGCCCGAATCGAATTCATCGTCGACATGGATACCGACGGCGTCGTGATCGAAACCTTATGCCCCAGCAACACCGATAAAGTCGTCGCGGCACTTCCCATGGAAATATTGCCAATTTCACCAAGGGCGTCCTTCTGCATATCGGTGAGCGGATCCTCAGCCGCCGGCGCTGGTGCTGGCGCTGCCCCGGCATCCGCCGGCGGAGTATTGCCGTCGCCTTTGAGCAGGGCATCGATTTCTTCTTGCGAAATCATCTCATCACTCATCTGTGTTTTCATCTCCCTCTGGAGCTATGCGCGTTATCTGAACGGCTGCTCTTTTCCCGAAAGTCCCCGGCCGGCAGAAAAACTTCCGCCGCTTACCGATGATGCAGGGCAGCTCTTCCTTCACCTTGGTATCAAGCTGCAACACATCGCCGTACCCCAAAGTCAGGAACTCTCGGATGGAAACATCGATTCTCCCCAACTCAACGATCAGCGGCACTCTCGTTTTGGCAATTTTTCGCTGCAAGATCTCGACCTGTTCCGGTCGATCTTCCTTCGTCACTGAAGCCGCGACCCAGAACGTCGTCGTCAACTTCGACATGATGGGTTCCAAGACGAGATACGGGATACAGATATTCATGAACCCCTCCACCTCGCCGATTTGTATCTTCAAGGTGATAATGACCACCATATCGCTGGGCGGAACGATTTGGACAAACGCGGGATTCGATTCCATCGCTTCTAAGCGCGGCACAAACTTCACTACATTATCCCACGCCTCACGGAAACTATCAAGGGCCTTGCTAAAGGTCCGCATGATAACCGCTTCCTCAATCTCTGTCAGCACACGAGGCTTGATGGTATTGGAACCGGTTCCGCCGAAGACGCGATCGATAATGGAGAACGCAATGCTGGTATTAAGCTCCATGATCACATTCCCCTTTAGCGGGGGAACCGCCAGCACCCCGATGACACTGGGATCGGACAGAGATTGTATGAACTCTTGATATGTAAGCTGCTCGACCGAAGCAACCTCCACATCGACCAGGCTGCGAAGATTAGTGGACAGATAAGTGTTCATCATGCGGCCGAAATTCTCATGCAGCATCTGTAAGGTTCGAATCTGGTCCTTAGAAAATTTATCCGGGCGTTTGAAATCGTAGATTTTAACTTTTTTCTGCTCTTCCTCCGCCTTAACCTCTTCCGCCGATACCGAGCCTTCATCTAAAGCCGAGAGCAACTTATCTATCTCAGACTGGGAAAGTACGTCATCTGCCAATCTTCACCCTCCTTCCCTCCGATATGGAATGGTCTGTCATTGCAGGATAAAGCTGGTAATGTACACATTGTAAACCGAGCCCTCGCTGAGTTCATGATTGACTTCCGTCTTGATCCTCTCCTTGAGCGCTTCCTGTTTCATCGCATCAAAGCCATCCAAAGGCTCCGAACGCAGAATTTGCAGGACGGTATCCAGTATCTTCGTCTCAGCAATGGGATTCAGTTTACCATCCGCAATGATGGACTTCTTGCTGGGGTTCATTTCCAGCACAATACCCACCTTGAGAAAGCGGCCGGCCTTCACTCCGCCCACATTCACCAATATACCTTCCTTAGCATCGCCTAACTTGACGAAGATTCCCGGATCGTGATATCGGTTGTAGGCCCCACCGTCTTCCGCCATATTCCCCCTCATGGCTCTGGTTACTACGAAATACGAGATCCCCCCCGCCAACGCCACGCCAATCAGCACCAACACCGCTATAATCGCGATCAGGGGCGGTTTTTTCTTCCCTGCCGGAGCTGCTTCTTCCGTGGCCGCCGCGTCCGCTTTCTTCCCCGCGTCCGCTGACTTCTTTTCATCCGCCATTCCTATCACTCCTTCACCCTTGTTCATTTATCATAACGGAGACGAGCTCCGTATTATGCTCAGTATTTATGAAGCGCCCGGCGATACGCCATGACTCGCCTGACAACCTCGTCCATGGGTTCATCCACAATCAGTTTCTTGCTGTTCACCAAAGTGATCACCGTATCCGGCGTCTCTTCAATCGTTTCGATGATTTCGGCATTCAGGATAAATACGCCTTTCTTGTTGGCTTCGGAATTGAATTTCGTCAGTTTGATCATAAAGTTTACTCCATTCCGTTTATATGGCAGTTTGGGGGAGGGCTCTTCCTCCCCCCTGCCTTCTTCCTTCAGAAATTACCGTTTCATATTGATGAGCGTTTCCAGCATCTCATCAGACACCGTGATGGTCTTGGAATTGGACTGGAACCCGCGCTGAGTGACGATCATATCCGTGAACTCATTGGCAATATCCACATTGGACATCTCCAAGGCCGACGGCGTAATCTTGCAACCGAGATCGCCCGCTGTCTTAATGTTCGCTACCCCGGAGTTATTGGATTCCTGATACAGGCTGTCTCCATTCTTCGTAAGTCCCGAAGCGTTATTGAACTGGGCGATGGCTACCTGCCCTTCCGTCTGCTTTACGCCGTTCGTATAGGTTCCGGTGAGGACACCCGTCTTATCGATGGACACGCTCTCCAGCGTACCGGCTGCGTAGCCGTTCGCCTTACCGGAGATCGTGTTGCTGCCCGCATACTGGGTGAGGGAACTCAACCCCACCGCCACGGTCTGAGATCCTGTCGCCCCATTGGTAAGCGTCAGATTGATCGTCCCAGCACCGGAATTAAACTTACCGTCCGTCGTAAATTTCAACGTCGCAGGTGTTAAGTTGACGGTCGTCGTAGAGCCATCCTTTTCACGAATCGTCGTGTTCGCCGTTCCGTTCGGATCAACGGAAACCGTCCACTCATTGCCGTTCGTGCTGTCCGTCTTTGTCTTAGTAAAATACAAAGTAATGTCATGCTTACTTCCCAAGGCATCATAAACGGTCAGCGTCGTCGTGAGCGGCAGGCTGTGCCCCACCGTATACTTTCCGTTCGTCATCGTGTACGTCGTTCCATCGCTCATCTTTACCGTAACCGGATTCGCCGGTGTCGCCGTGGCCGTCGGAGGCGTTCCCGACGAAGGTGTAAGAGACGTAATCGTCGGCACCTCGGAATTCAGGTTATTGGTGTATGTCGCCTGAGTAGAAGCTTTAGCTTCCATCGGTTTTCCCGCCGGAACCCGAATGGGAACGACTTCACCGCTTGTCGTCAAATTGCCGTCTTTAGCCATCCAGCCCATGACATGCAGGCCGTTACCCGCCTGTACATAGTTGCCATCGGCGTCAAACTCAAAATCGCCGTTGCGGGTGTAATACCTTTGATTCCCGTCCGACACCACGAATAACCCATTTCCGGAAAGCGCCAGATCCGTGTTTTTCCCGGTGGACTGCACACTGCCATTCGTAAACAAGAGGTCGATACTGGACACGCTGGAGCCAAGGCCGATCTGCTTGGGGTTCGTCCCGCCGATATTATCCGTCGGAGCCGAAGCGCCGTTCAGAGTTTGGCTGAGCATATCCGTAAAATTGGCCCGGCTGGACTTAAAACCGGTGGTATTTACGTTGGAAATATTGTTGCCGACAACGTCCATGCGCGTCTGGTGATTCTTTAATCCGGACACGCCGGAAAAAAGGGAACGCATCATAATGAATCAATCTTCCTTTCTTTAGTGCAGCAGAACCGCGTCTGTCGTTCGGCGGTCATGGCCTCCTGAGAAGGTCCGGCCTTAAAGAATTGCTGCGCTGTCTATATTCGTAAAAATATTGTCTTTGGCACTCGCGCCATCCATGGCGGTAATCACCGTTCGATTGGCGACGCTGACGATAAGCGCCACATCATTGAGGTAGATGAGGGCTTCTCTTGCGCCTTTTTGCGCCATCCTCGCCACCGTATCGTCGAGTTTCGCCAGCTCGCCTTCGCCTAAATCGAGATCACGATCCCGCAGGCGCTGCAGAGCATGCTGCGAAAAACTTACCTTTCTCTCTTCCCGGCCTAAAATCTCGGCAAAGGAAGTTTCTTTCCCTCGCGCCGGTGCACTCGGGGAATTCTCTTGACGGGGACTACCGACAGGCCATAGTGGCTGAGAGGGCCAATACACTCTCGAATCAGCCATATTCCTGCACCCTTTCTGTTCTCAGCTGCCGCTCGCCGTCTGGCCCGGGATCTTCCCGATGCGGATGATATCACTGACCTTTACCTGCGCGACCTTACCTTTTACATCGGCAATGACCGTCGGTGTTCCATCGGTGATACTCACGCCTGTCACGGTGCCGGTATACGAAGTTTTTTCGGTCACGGGTTTTCCGTTGGCGTCTACAATGGCCTTTCCGCTGGCGTCGGTTTTCACCGTTTCATGCACCCACTGAATCTCCTTGCCCACCATATTGCTGAGCTGACCGATGAGCGTCGTGGAATTGATGTTCGCGATCATAGAGCCTAACTGATTGACGGCGGTATAAACATTCGTCATCTGTTCTAACGAGGAGAACTGCGCCAACTGGGCGAGATATTCCGCGTTGTCCTGCGGATCGAGAGGATCCTGATACTGCATCTGCGTGACTAAGAGCCGCAGGAATGCGTTCTTGTCCAGCGCGTCGTTGCGTCCCGACCGCTTGGCAGCCTGGGCCGCGGCATAGTCTGAAGCCTTGTAGGTCACGCCATTGGCGGTGATGGTATTGAGGCTGGTACTGTCTGCCATAGAATTACCTCCTTAAAAAATTTTACACACGATAGTCCACGCCATCTGCCGTTCCCACATTGGGATCCAGCGAAGACGCGGGGCCTCGCTCGGTACTGACAGCGGATACCGCTTCAGCATCGCCGGTGAAGACGATCCGATCGGCCTTTGCGCTGCGTGCCGAATGCTGGGGCTGAGGATATCCCTGTTGTCCCGCTTGGCTATTGGCAAAAAAGTCTTCGGAAAGACCCGAATAGACGCTCACATTATCCACCTTGATGCCTTGGGCCGAAAGCTCTTGTTTAAGCTGTATCATAGAGCTCTCAATAAGACCGCGCGTCTGAGGATTGTCCGTGTGGAAGGACGCGTTCACCGCACCGTTGGCCGCCACAGAAATGCGCATCGTCAGTTCGCCTAAATGTTCAGGCTTCAAACGAATGACCATCTCCGAAGCGTTGCCGTCCGTGCGGACAAGCTTCGCCTGATCCACGATCTGTCGAACGACTTCATAACCGTCTGCCTGAGGAGCCTCTACTGCGCCTGCCGTACCGGCCGCGTTAGTAAGCCCCACTGCCGGAGTAAAGGTGCTCGTCATAGGTTGGACTGTACTGTCCAGACGATTCCCCTCGGTGAGTTTGACCGTATCGAAGGCCGCTTCTTCTGGAAGCTGCCCGCCTTGACGTGTCAAACGCCCGGAAACATCCGTCAGAGCGGCAGGCGTTTCGGTTCCCTGCTGGGAGTTCCCGCCCGCCATGTCGCCGACATCCGTCCGCATCGCCGCATCGGGCAACGTGATCGTGTCTTCTACCGTCAGGCCAATTCCCTGCCACAGGCTGTTCGCCGCATTTTTTGCCGACGACGCCTGATCCGCAGTTCCTTTTTGGGAAACGACATTCGCGGCATTGGCAACGATAGCGGGCTGCTCTACTGAGACATCAGCCGTTTCGCCCGTCAGAGCCGAAGCGGTCGACAAATTTTCTGACCCCGCCGCAGCCGCTGTCGGCTCAGCCTGTGTCAACACAGCATCCGTCGGTAAGGCTTCCGGCGCCAAAACCGATTCGGCCGTCCATGTCCCCTCAGACATCGTTTCCGTCGTATTTACCATCGAGCCGGAAAGCATATTCATGAGCTGTTGGTTCTGGGCCGCCTGCACGGTTTTCGCCGCATCCTGCGGCAAAAGCACTTCCAATGCCATCGGGCGTGGCTCGGCCGGTAAGGCCAAGGATTCCCCCGGCGCTGCGCCTTCCGTTTCGGCTGTCGAAACGTCCGCTACCGGAACAGATTCCAAGGTGTTGGCAGCCATGGCCATGAGCATGGCGTTCAAGGTCGTCGCCGTCGGCTCTTCCGGCTTTTCAGAAATTTCCTCAGCCGCTGTTGCCGGTTTGCCTTCGGCTTTTGTCGGTTTATCCGCGTGCGTCGCTTTCGCCGTCGGATCGTTGACCGTCTCTTTCGTATTTACGATCGTTTCCGCCGCTTGTACAGCGTCCGATTCCTTCGGAGATGAGGCTGCCTTGCTCCCGTCCGATTTTTGCGCCGGCGTTCTTTGCCCCGCCGCTTTCGGCTGATTGACCTGCCCCTTGCTCCCGCGCGCTTCATCCAGCGTCTCACCGAAGGAAGGCGTTTTCACCTTGAGATTGGCTATGGGCGAGACTTTGCGGTCAGCGGCAGGCAATTTGACTTTTCCACCGCTTCCCACCGCGTTTTGCCCGGTAGTTCCCTTACCCATAATAAGGTTCGTTGTTTTCATGTATTCACCTCCCTTCGCTGCTTGCTTCTATAGGATTCGTCGAAGAAGCCGGCCGCATGGTTTCATTGTCGGCATCTCCCGGCGATGTCATACGGGAAGTGAGTCCCATATACATCACCCGCGTAAGCCGGGCCGCTTTCTCCGGATCGAATTCCGCTAATATTTTCGCCGCTTGGGCGTCGTCCAGTTTTTGCAGGATGGCGATGGTCACGTCGTCGTTGAGAGCGTCCATGATGTCCGCTGCCGCTTTCGGCTTCATCTCTCCGTAGAGGCGTGCCAGGCGCGTCACGCGTTTCTTTTCCGCCGCCTGCTGTTCCTGATGCTGTTTTTCAATCTCCGCCTGCGTCAAGAGAATGGGTTTTGATTCCGTCGGCTTTGCCGGTGTGTTGCCCGACACCGCTGGCGTTTGCCCGTTCCCTCCGGTTGGTGTTTTTCCTGCCGGCTGTGTCACCGCATCCGGCATTCCTTCAGACTGTTCCGCCATGTTGTCCGGCGGCCGAACAAAGTATTCGCCGATGACCGGAAGATTATACAGTCGCATGGTTTCATTGATTTTGTGGACATCGAAGATTCTCAAATAGATCCCGACGAAAAACCCGAAAACCACCAAAACCAAAAGTAAGAGGAGAAGCCCCACGACCTTCAATACCCGGGCTTTGCCGGAGGTTCCGCTCTCTTCATTCATCTCTGTCTGTCCCCCTGCCATAAAGTCATCTGTTTTCCGTTCTCGGAAAGATTAGCGGTAAAGATCAAGGACGGAATCTACATACGTCTGTGTTTCACCGTAGGGCGGCCCCCCGCCGTAATCCCGTACCGCCTGCGGTCCCGCATTATACGCGGCAACAGCCTGGCGAATATCTCCGTGGAAAGAATCCAAGAGCTGTCGCAGATAATGCGTGCCGCCCTCAATATTCTGCCGTGCGTCGTAAGGATTTACCCCTAAAGAGGCTGCCGTATCCGGCATGAGCTGCATAATCCCCACCGCCCCCGCACTGGATACGGCTTTGGGATTAAATCCCGATTCCACTTCGGCCACTGCCGATACCAGCTTGGGATCTACGCCGTACTTTTGTGCGGCCTGCTGGATAGTGTCGAAATAGGCGCTGTCTGTGGGCAAGCCCCCTGTATTCACGGATGGCGTATGCACCACTGGGATACGGTCGGCGTTTTGTCTGCCCGCTGCCGCTCCTGTGGGAGCCGAAGAAGCTCCTGCCGTCCCTGGTGCGGCATTGGAGAAGTTCGGCGTCTTGCTTTTCGCCATCTCCGCCGCGAGGGCTTCCTGAAACCCGACCCCGCCGCGAGACGTATGGTGCATGCCCACTTTTTGTTCAATGTCCGCGATGCGCTGCATGACGGCATTGACGGAAGATAAATCGATCATGCGTGTTCCTCCTGACGCGACCGCCTCATATAGAGCTGAAGGCCGATCTCATCTAAAAGTTTATTTTCCTCGGAGCGGAGAGCGTCTTTATATTCCTGAAGGCGCTTTTCCTTGAGCTGTTCAATACTCTTTAAGCGGCTCATAATCTTCATAAGCTCCTGTAAGCATTTCTGTTTCGCCGCCTGACATTCCAAAATCACCTGCTGCTGCTGCTCAATCTGTTGTCTTTTCCAATTAAAGAAGCTGTTATAGGTCATCAGGGTGCCCACCGTAATGCGTTTGCCCGCACCGATGAGAGCGGCATAATCCTTCTGTCCCTGCGCCATTTCCATGAGAAGCTGCCCCAGCTTTTCCCGTGCTTCCTCCAAACGCCGGGAAGCTTCGGCGAAGCGCCGCTCGGCCTCATCTTTCCGGCGGCGAGTGACATCGAGGTACTTTTCTAACTTGAAGCGGAATTTCTTCATGGCCCCTCCCGATGTCTTAAATGGCCTCTAACTGTTTTTCCATCTCTTCGAAGGTCACTTTCTCGAATACCCCCTGACAGAGGAAGCGGTTCACTTCGTCAATCTTGGCAATGGCCTCATCGATCTGCTTGCTGGAGCCTTTGACGTAAGCACCGATATGGATGAGATCTTCCGCCTCCTTATAGACGGCCAAAAGGGCCCGCAGTCTTTGTGCGGCGGCGAGGTGTTCTTCGGTGACCACATCGGTCATGACACGACTGACACTGCCCAAGATATCAATGGCCGGAAAATGGTTCTGCGCGGCGATAGCCCGGGAGAGAACGATGTGTCCGTCCAAGATGCTTCTCACCGCATCGGCGATAGGTTCATTCATATCATCGCCATCCACCAGCACAGTATAAATGCCGGTGATAGACCCCGCCCCGCTGGTGCCCGCCCGCTCCAAAAGGCGCGGCAAAAGGGCGAATACCGAAGGAGTGTAACCGCGGGTAGCAGGCGGTTCGCCGATGGTCAGTCCCACTTCCCGCTGCGCCATAGCGAAGCGCGTCACCGAATCCATCATGAGAATGACCCGCCGCCCCTGATCGCGAAAATATTCCGCGATGGCGGTGGCGGTCATGGCCCCCTTGATACGAACCAAAGCCGGCTTATCCGAGGTCGCCACCACCACCACGGATCGCTTCAGTCCCTCTTCCCCCAGATCGCGCTCAATGAAATCGCGAACCTCGCGGCCACGCTCCCCCACCAGCGATATGACGCTGACATCCGCTTCCGTATTGCGGGCGATCATGGAGAGAAGCGTTGATTTCCCCACGCCGCTCCCAGCCATGATCCCGATGCGCTGCCCCGACCCCAGGGTCATCAGCCCGTCAATGGGTCGGACGCCAACATAAAGGGAATCGTGAATACGGGGACGCTGCAAGGGATCGGGGGGTGCCGCTTGTAAAGGGTACTCTATCTTGGAAACAATGGGGCCTTTCCCGTCGATGGGATTACCTAACCCATCCAGGATACGCCCCAAGAGTTGGGGGCCAACTTTGACTTGCAGGGTTTTTTGGGCCGAGACTACCTCACATCCCGGCCCGATGCCTACCATTTCACCGATGGGCATCAGGAGAACCAAGCCTTCCCGAAAGCCGACGACTTCCGCCGGTATTGGGGAAACGTTTTCCAAACGGGATTTCACGTAACATAGTTCACCAATGCTGACGTTCGGTCCCCGAGATTCGATGACCAGCCCGATGATCTGGGTGATCTTACCGCTGAGCTTGATGGGTTCGCAGTCTTCAATGGCCTGCGTGAATTTTTTCAGATTGGGCTCTGTCATGACATTACATCCTGTACCGCTTGCCGGATAATTTCCAGCTGTGTGGCTACCCGCGCATCCACGTTGCCATTGGGCGTCTCCAAAATGCAGGCGCCCGGCCCCAAATGTTCATCGGATCGAACTTCCAGCACGGCGGAACTCCCTTCCAAAATTGTTTGGAACTCCGACCGGGCTAAAAGAACGAGATCGTAATCATCCGGAGATACGCGGATGATTACTTCCGGTTGATCTTTAACCTTGAGAAGCGCCTTGCGGATAAGTGGCAGGATGATCTGCGGCACATCAATGAAATGTTGGGGTAAAACCTTATCCGCGATATCCATAGCGATGGCGGCAATCTCATCTTCTGCCTGCAAAACGTAGGCACGGGATGCTTCTTTAGCGTCCGTCATAGTTTTTTCCGCTTTGGCGTTGGCGTCAAGCAGAATTTGTTTCTCTTCTTCCCGGATTCGCGCCCGGCCGTGGTGCCTTCTTCATGCCCGGCGGTTTTCGCATCCTCGCGAATGGATTCCGCCTGGCGATGCGCATCCTCAATAATGTTCTGCCGTTCCGTTTCCGCTTCAGCCCGCATGGCCTCGCCGTCCCGGCGCGCTTGTTCCAAAAGCGCTTCGGCTTCCTGTTTTTTACGGTAGAGATCTGCCATCATGGCTTCGCGGGTCTCAGAGAAAGCGGCTTT
>CAJPQU010000034.1 GCA_905372875.1 uncultured Schwartzia sp.
CCAGGAGAGCCCGCACCCGTTCCGGTGCCGTAAAGGTTTCGTCGGCGTCTAAGACGGCCACCCAGTCCCCCTTCGCCTTGGAAAGCACGAAATTGCGCGCCGCCGCGAAATCATCCCCCCACGGGAAATCATACACCTTCGCCCCCGCCGCCTCTGCCAGCGCCCGCGTATCATCCGCAGAGCCGGTATCGGCTACGAGGCGTTCGTCACTGTAAACCGCAGTATTTCGGAGCCAGGCAGGCATGTCCCGTTCTTCATCCCGAGCGATGAGGCAGGCCGATATCGTGATCTTCCGTTCCCGCGCCTGCATCTTCTCCCACAGCCCTCGCCGCTTCTCCACCGCCGCCCCCATGGCAGCATCGAATTGCAGCGGCTCTATGCCGTGATACGCAGCAAAGGCGCGAAGGGCTGCCCCGGCTTCTCGAACGGCTCCTTCGTAGTCAAAGAGATACGCCAGACACTCCGCATATTCGGCATGGAATTCCGGCAGTTCGGGAAAATCCTCGGTTGCCCGCCGGGCGACCTCCCGCCGCTCATCAAAGGCCGCCGGATGCCGTGCCAACCGCCGCAGGATCAGACGATAGGAACGGCTGGCGTAGGTAGAGGACTGCCGCCCGTTGGCGATGTCCATATAAGCGTATTTCATGGCCATCGCTTCGTCATCCAGCCCATCATAAGCCTCAGCCAGCGCCATATAAAGCGTTTCCGGCTGACGGCTCTCCGCTAAATCCATGAGCAACAACCGCAGATTCCGCTCCGCTTTCCCTCGGGACAAATGGGTTGAGTACCCGGTATGCATAAGCAGCAGCCGTTCCTCGGGGATGACGGCCACACGCTTCACGTTCTCCCCGTTTTCCCGGAGCTGTTCATGAATCCGCCCCTCGTAGCGCAGGGTCGGTTTCCTCCGGAAAATGCGCGGGGTGTAGACATCCACCAAGTGGGCGCCCGTGTCCGCGTCGATGTTGCGCCACTGGATGAGGAGCAGATCCGTTCCCGCCGCATCCGCCGCCTGAATTTCCCCCCGGAGATTCCCCCGGGTTTCCGGCGTAAAGTATTCGTCCGCATCTAAGAACACCACCCAGTCCGCTGTCAGCTCGTCCAAAGCGAAATTACGCGCCTCGGAAAAATCATCCTGCCAGGGATGCGAAAGCACGCGCGCACCATAACTTTGTGCGATCTGTACGGTATCATCAGTGGAGCCGGTATCCACTACCAACAGCTCATCCGTCTGCCCCTTGATACTTTCCAGCGACCGCCCCAAGACCGCCGCCTCGTTGCGGACGATGTAACACCCCGCAAGGCGCAGTTCACCCTTCTCGTTCATGCCGTTCCCCTTCCCGGCAAAATTTCTCGTACTTCTGCCGCGCTGCCTCATTCGTCGGATCCGTCGTCAACGCCTGCCGAAAATATGTTTCCGCTTCCGCCGTATCTCCCGCCAGCGCCGCTAATTCCCCCAGCCGCGCATAAACAACAGACGCCGTCCGCGGCGAATAATACCCTGCTTCAATGCCCCCATCCTCCGGATGTTCGTAAAGCGCCGCTGCCCTTTGCAGTGAAACGCGGGCATCTTTCAAGCGCCCCATCCCGCAGAGGATCATCCCCCGCTCGCCGTAAAACTCCGGCTTTTTAGGAAATTCTGCTATCGCCCGCTCCGCCAGCGCCAGCATTTCCGCCAAATCCCAATCAAGTTGCCGCATAGATTCAATCGCCGTGTGGAAAGAATGGCTGCGCGCCGCTACCGTGTCAATCGGTGAATCTAAAGATAAAATCGCGTACTTTAACGCCTTTCGATAATCCTTGAGGCCAAAATAGCAGTCGGCCAATCCTGGATAATGCTGCGGCCCCTCCCCATGCTCCGCCATATCCTTTTGCAAAAGCCGCAGATTGCGCTCTACCTTCCGGCGAATGATTCCCGAAGAATACCCCGTATGATACAGGCTGAGCCGAGCATCGGCAAATCCCAGCCGCAGCTGTCCATCGATACGCGCGATATTCTCGTGGACCCGGCCCCGATACCGTAAGGACGGTGAGCGGCGGAAAAGGCGCAGCAGGCGATCCCGCCCTATTTCCCGGTGCTTTTCGTCGGCATCCATTTCCACCACCTCCACCATCACCGCGTCAAGGCACGGGCGCACGGCGTCCAGCTCCTCCACCGCGCCCCGCACCGCCGCCGGGTGCAGAAACCCCTCGTCCGCATCAAGGAAGATGATCCAATCCCCGGTCGCCGCATCCAGCGTAAAATTCCGTGCTGCCGCAAAATCATCCTGCCAGACGTAATCCAGAACCTTCGCCCCCGCCTGCGCCGCGATCTCTCTGGAAACGTCCTCTGATCCGGTATCGGCGACGATCAATTCATCGGCAAAGCCTGTCACCGTCGCCAATGATCGAGGCAAATTGGCTGCCTCATTTTTTACGATATAGCAAACCGAAATCTTCATTCCCTTGGCTCTCCTCGTTCTGGCTGAAGGGCGATAGTGCCCCTATGCAGCCGTGACATCCTGTCTGCCTTTTATCGTTCAAAGAGCGGCGAAAAATTCACCGCTCGAAAGTTCCCAACCGCCGGCACCACGGGGCAAAAACTGTCCCGCGTCAATAAAATCATGATTTTCTGCCAATCCCGCGCGCTCCAGATACGGGCGCAGCGCCTCATAGGCCGCCGCCGGCAGGCAAAAGATGAACAGCGCCCCCCGCCTCTTCTTCACCATATCCAATATCCGGCTGACGAACAGCTGCCCCTGCGCGTCCATCGCCGCCTGAAAAAGCGCGCCCCCCGCCGGCTCCAGAAGTTTGAGCAACTCGTCCCGCCGCGCTTCCGGCCCGAAAAAAATTCTCTGCCGCCCGGCAGTTTCAGAAAATATTTGGCGGCTGTGCGCCCGCCAGCCATCATATACGCGAGCCAAACCGGCAAAGAGCCTTTCAAAGGCCGCTCCCTCCCACCATGGCGATCGCAGATAATAACGCAGAAACAGTTGATTAAAAGGATCTCCCGGCAAAAAGAAATCAAGCGCCCGCCCGGCATAATGGTAAAGGCAAGCAGACAAGGGGTGGCCAAGCCGGCGTTCCGCGACCACAAAAGCATCGTAACGCACATCCAGAGGCTGATAAGAATCGGCAAAGACCACATTTAAAATGTCCTGATCGTAGCAAAAGCAATCGGGATGCGCCCGCAGCACCTCAATGCCCGCCACCGCCAGTTCGGGAATCTCCCGCAGGCGATCCAGATCAATGAGTAAGACCCCCGAATTAAAATACCGCGCCCGATCAACCAGCCCCGCTTCCACCAGCGGCTGTGGCGCTGGCATTCCATAGGTCAGCGCGACCTCAGGAACCGCGCCTAAGACGCTGCCCCTCAAAGGTTCCGCCCAAAGCTCGGCAATATCCAAGTGAAGTACGGTATCGGAATCAAGATAAATGAGCCGATGAACCTCCGGCGGCAGGACCGCGGCCGCCAGTAAGCGGTAAACGGAAGCGGGGCTGAAACGCGACGTCATAAGACCGGGCAATTGCCGATGAATCTCCGCTAATTCCTTTGCCTGCCGCTCTTCCATATCGTAAAAACAAATCGTTTGCCCCGCCGCTGCTACCAACTCTCGAAAGCGCTCGCGATTTTCCCGGCTCAGCGTCTTATCCCCGAGAAGATGGATGGTCACATTTTCTTTCGTCTCATGAAGAAGCGATGCTATGCTGACCCCCGCGAATTTACTGTACCCTCCCGAGGCATCATGGACCGCGTAAGCTACATGGATCATCAAGTTCGCCTCTTTCTCTTTTTTAGTTTTGTGCTGCTTCACATGATATTTCTATTCGCCATGAACCTCCGTTTTCCTTTACCGCCGGCAAAAACACAGAAAAAAGCCCCTCCCTTGCGGGAGAGGCTTTTGAAGTCTGGTAGTCCAGATTACTGGAGCAAGCTGAGAACCGAGCTGGAGTTCTGGTTCGCCTGAGACAGCATGGACTGAGCGGCCTGCAGAAGAACGTTGTTCTTCGTGTATTCCGTCATTTCCTTCGCCATGTCGGCGTCGCGGATCGTGGACTCGGAGTTCTGGACGTTCTCGGAAGCCGTGGTCAAGTTGCTGCTCGTGTATTCGAGGCGGCTCTCGACGGCGCCGATGGTCGTCTGCTGATCCAGAGCTTTCTGGAGAGCATTGTCAAGAACGTTGATCGCCGCGTTGGCTTTACCCTGCGTCGAAACATTCAGCGTCACACCGTCAGTACCCTTAAGACCAAGAGCAACGGAACGCATATCCGTCATGCCGACCTTGATGGCCTGGTTGGCTCTCGTGCCGACCTGGAGCACGATGGAGTTGTCATCCGACTTGTTCTGGGCCCGGATGGACTCGGAGAAGTTATCGAGAACAGAGTTCGCGTTCTTGTTGATCTTGCCCGTGTTATCCGTGATGCTCATCGTGAAGCCGGAGATCTGACCGTCCGTGCCGCTGGTCGTCGCCGTCATCGTGATCGCGGAACCCATGTCAGCCGTGTAGACCGTATTGCCCGAGCCATCAAGGCCGATCTTCGCCGTAGCGCTCGCCAAAGACAGCGCTTCCTTCAGGGTGTTAACCCCGTTGTAGGCGACCTTTTTAAGGACTTCCTCCAACGAATTGCTGCCGACCTGGAAGGTCGTGATGTAGGTCTGGCCCTGCCGAACGTAGGAAACCGTCACCTGATCCGTGCTGTGGATGTAGAGAGCCTCGCCGTTGCGATTCTGCAGATCCGTCAGAGCGGAAGCACCCGTCGTATCCTTGCTCATGCTCTCATTGGTCAGCGACGTCGAAGTCGTCGTCGTCTTGTTGTTGTGCGAGCCATCAACAAGATACTTGCCGTTGTAAGTGACGTTGGCGTTGTCATCGATCTGGTCGATGGACTGATCGAGTTCCTTCTGGATCGTCTTGCGGTCGATGTCCGTATTGGTATCGTTGGCCGCGTTGATGACCTTCTCTTTGAGGGTCTTCAGAATGTCAACAGTGCTGGAGACAGCGCCTTCAGCAACGCGCATCAGGCTGTTGCCGTTCTGGGTGTTGCGGTTGTCCTGATCCAAGGATTTGATCTGGACACGCATACGCTCGGAAATCGCATAGCCCGAAGAGTCATCCGCCGCGCTGTTGATCCGCATCCCGGACGAAACCTTCTGCAGGCTCTTGGCGAGCGCGTTGGAGTTCCTGTTCAGGATGTTCAGAGTGTTGACCGCCGACATGTTGTTCTTTACTACCATTGCCATAATGTAAATTCCTCCCTGGTTTATATAGATTTTCTTTACGGGCATCCCTGCCCGCTTTTAACTTTATAATAGTGAGTTCCGCTGCCGATTTCCGTCCGGGTGCTAGCGGTCCGTTCCGTCCCCCAGCCTCGGATCTCACTGATTATCCTCTTATCACCCGTTATATCGGATGATTTTTGATTTTCTTAAGCCTTCGACGAAAAATTTTTCAAAAATTTTTCTAATCTTGTGCTTTAGGGCTTTCGATCCGTAAAATCAGTACGCCTTGTCAAAACCGCGCATCAGCGTCGGCGCCTCGTCAAAATCATAAGCCCGGGTGTAGGCTTCCACCGACTCGCTGCGGTGCCGGGCGGTGTTAAGCCAGCGCTTGGCCGCCTGCTGCATAGCAAGATCAAGAGGCTTCAGCTCCGCCAAAAGGGCTTCCCCCTCCGATGTCCCGCGAAAGTCATCGGCAGGAAGCGCCTCAATCCAGCGGAAAACAGTCTCCCGCTGCTTGGCCAGATCAAAGAACATGTCCACGTCATCCTTATCGATGAACTTCTTCATCTCCTGGGTCAGCGCTAAAAACTGCTGCCACAGGGATTGCGCCGTGCGCTCCGCCATTTTACTGCCCCTTTTCCTTCCGCGCTTTGACCATCGCCTTCGCCCACGCATCCCGAAGCTCGGAAATGATATGCTTGGCTTCGTCGATCTTCTCTACGTCACTCTTGAGATTCGCTTCCACTAAGCGGTCATACACGTAATTATACAACGGCATGAGCTGATGGGCAATATCGTATTCCATATTCAGGGTAACGCGAAATTCGGTGATGATATTCTGGGCTTTTTGCAGAGCGGTATTCGCCTCTTCAAAATCTTTCTTTTCCAAAGCTTCCCGCCCTTCCGTCATGAAGCGAAGGGCGCCGTTGTAAAGCATCAAGGTCAGCGCTTCCGGCGTCGCCGTCAGGATCTGCTGTCTTTTATACGCTTCCGCGGCATTTACCATACTGCTTCCCCCTGCTTTTGACGGTCATCACTTAGAGCCGCCGAAAATCGTATTATACATGGAATTGAGGCGGGCGATCAAGGTCTCCATGGCGTCATATTTCTTGAAGAGACGCGACTTATACGTGTCCATCTTATCTTTGAAAGTATCCAGATCGGTCTTGAAACGCTTAATTTTCTTGCCCAGCGTCGTCTCATCCTTGCCGTCCGCCGAAACACCGGCATAGTCCTTAACCTTCTTAATGCCGTCGTCGATGGCGTTGTAATAGAGGCGGTTGATGATGCCCCGGTTCTGATAGTCATCGTTTCGGATATACTCATGTTTCTTGTTCGCATCCGCCCCGTAATAATTATCCTGGTCGTTGGCAAAGATTTTATATACGCAGTCGGGCTCTTCCGCCAAAGCCTTCTTCAATTTATCCTCGTCGAGAGTTAAATGTCCTTTATTATTCGAGGAAGTAATGCCGATGGACGAGGCGGAATTGTACTTGCCCTCCACGCTCTTCACCGGGGTCGAGATGGCTTCGCGCATGGCAGTGAGCATATTGCCGATGATCTTATTGTGGTACAGCAGGCCGGATTTGACCTTTTTGTTCCACTCCTCAATCTGGGTCTGGGTCATGCCGGACTTCTCCGACTCGGTGAGAGGCTCATAATCCGAGCTGGTGTTATAGTTCCAGCTGCTGGTATTGTACTTCTCAGAGAGGTCGTCGATGAGCTTATTGTAGTCCTCTACGAACTTCTTAACGTTCTCGACAATCTTATCCGTATCTTGGGAAACGGTTACGGTAGCCGTTCCCGTAGTCTTTTGCAGGAAGTTATACGACACGCCGCCCACGTTCAAGGTATTGTTCTTGATGCCTTTATATTTCTTACCGTCGATTTCGACTTCTCCGTCGGCACCCATGCACCCTTTCTCATTGCCCGCCGAAAAGTTAAACTTTTTGTAAACCGGCGGGGTCATTCCTGCGGGATCCTCTACCAATTTGCCGCTCTTCGACTGAACAAAATCCAAATTATTGAAGAGCTGCGCCGCATTCTCACCGCCGTCGGCAGCTGCGGCCATGGTCAGCTTAATGCCGGACTCTTTCCCTGACGTCTTGTTATAAAGAGAGAAGGCGTCCGTGGTAGCGTCATAGCTCGCGGTGATGCCTGTTCCCTTTGCGTTGATATCCGCCGCCAAGTCATTGTAAGTCTTTCCATTATAAAGTTCTTCAAAAGTATAGGAAACGGTGTTCTTTTTCGCTTCCTCTGTAGTCAGTGTTTGATCTGTTCCATTCAGGGTGAAGCTGATGGCCTTGGCGTCTGCAGCCACATTGTTGTGTACCACATTATTCTGATCCGTGTAATTATAGGTTCCATCCGCATTCTTCGTCAGGTTCTTAAACACATTGTCCCGCAGCTGAATACTTTTCCCGCCGTTCGCCGTCGTGTTCGCACGCTTGATTGTCCCTTCCGTCAAGAGATAGGCGTTCGAAGACAATGTATTGACCTTGACCGTATGGGGCATGGGAACCGCCGCGCCGTTGGCTTTCGCGGTGACGAAGGAAGAATCGCTGGACGAGGCTTTCATGGCGCTCATGTTCGACTGTAATTTATAATCGGACAAGGTCTTGTACTTAAAGGCGAAGAGATCTTTATAGATGCCGGCGAAGATTTCCTTTTCCATCTCTGCCTTGATTTCCCGTTTATGAAGCTTATCGTACTGCTTTTGTTTGCCGAGCATACCGACTTTGACCAAAGACTCAATGTCTAAGCCCGATCCGCTCAGTCCATAAATTCCGTTGACTCCCATGATATATCCTCCTCAGCCCTTAAGCATTGCGATCCAAGAATGCGCCGATCCACTCCCGGGCCTTCGCGATGTTCTTTACCATTTCTTCCGGCGGCACTTCTTTGATGAGTTCCCCGGTGTGTTTATCGAGCATCCGCACCGACATGACATCTACATCTTTGTGGTAGCGGAACTGAAGGTTGCAGTTAATGCGGCTCATCAGTTCGTTAAGTTCTTTCGTCATCAAGCTGACAGAGTTCTCGTCCATCTTTTTCTCGGACGTCTCTCTCACCCGCTGCGGATTCGCTTGCTCAGCCTGTTTCTTTTCCTTTACAACCTGCTTTACCGCGGCCTTTTGTGTCGATCCGCCCTGTGCCTCCGTCCGGCCATCTCCGGACGAATCAGCAAAATCTGCCGAATTTGCTGCCGAAGCCGCTGTCGACCCGGCCGTTTCCGCCGCCCCGACCACAATGGCCGCCGACATAACGTCCTGTACTCTTCCAATCATTTTGTATCCCTCCATAGAATAATGCTTTATCTTTCCTTGAACCCGTGGCAAGCCACGGATAAATGGCCGTTATCCTTTCGGCAGCTGACTCAGATCCAAATCCTGCGGCGGAGCCGCCGCCTTCTGGTTTTCTTCCTGAATGGCCCGATAGATTTCGCCGCGGTAAATTTTGACTTCCCGGGGTGCTTCGATGGCGATGCGGACGTTATCGCCCTGCACTTCCACCACGTTGACGACGATATGATCGCCAATCATGATCTGCTGCCGAGGCTTTCTCGTCAGTACCAGCATCAGGCATCCTCCTTCGGAGGAAACAGCCGATGTTTCGTCGTGTATTGGCTCTTATCCAGGACGACCTGCTTGGCCTCCCGGGTCTCCTTATTGATGACCACCGGCGCCATGAGATTCGCCGTCATTTCTTTGATATTTCCGCCGGGAATCGTAACCAGCGTATATACCTGCATATCCTCCGATCCCTTGATCGCCAGCGCCGCCATGACGTCATCTTCAAGGACGAATTCGTAATCGGGGAAAAATACGAAAGGAACCGTCATCAAAAACGCCAGTTCCGGGGTCTCGACGGACTGCAGAAAAGAGTATGGGCTGTCGTCGTCGAAAGGCAGGATGATAAAACGGTGTTCATCCTCAAAGGCCGGCAACCCGTCGGCGAAATGGAAGATCTTATCCTCTTGTATATTGAGCTCACCGAAGCGGGCCGTATTGATCTTTTTCATTTAGGCTGATCTCCTCGCTATGCGTAAATATCGTAACGGCCTTCCGTGACCCATCTTCGAATCGATCCCTGCTGCTTTAAATAGACTTCAAACTTTCCCGGATGATAGGTGACATCCGCCTTGGCGGAAGCCTCCAAGCTGATGGCCTGATGTCCCAAATCCGCCTTGCCGTGGAGCTCGGAAGGATGCACGGTGACAATGGGATCAGGGATGGCAGCCGCCACGATATAGCGCTGCTTGGCCACCTCCGCCGAAAGCTTCTGGTGGGCCTGGGCCGCGATCTCGTCGTGGCCTTTTTTCGCCGCATTCTCAATCATGGCCCACGCCGACTGCGTGTAGGCCGAAGTCGTTTCCTGAATATCTGCCTTCCCCTGTTCGCCATATTGCTTCGTAAAGTCATCCATGGTGGAAAAACCGTACGAATGGCGGCTGGGATACGTGTCCACATCAATCCGCACCTGGCTGTACCCCAGCCCGGAGCGTGCCGGACGATAGTCACCGTGGGAAGTGGGCTGCTTGATGTGCGTGGATAAGGTAGCCAGCTCAGAGTGTATCCCGATCTGCGGCAGCGTCTGACGTATATTAAGATACAGCATCCCGGCTCCCCCTTCCTTGAGGTTTAGCCCCGCTTCTCCGTCACGTCACAGCGGAGAAGCGAGCGTTTTTCCTACGCCAACATTATACATCAATTACAGGTAATCCGCCAGTGTCGGCGGCAAAATCCTCGACCCCACGGAGAGGGAGAGGTTGTAGACCGTCTGGGCCTGCATGAGTTCCACCGCCAGCTTGGCCACATCCGCCGAGTGCACGTCAGTGATATCGGAAGTAATGGACTGATTCATGGTGGTGAGCATGTCCTGACAGGAGGTATACACCTGCTGGCGGGCCGCCAACTTCGACTCAGCGTTGTTGACGATGTTGAACGCATTATTGGCCAGTGTTTTGCCGTCGGAGGACTCCCAAGCGGAATCCCCCTGCTCCGTCTTGGCGACCACCGTCAAAAGATCGTTAAAGGCCGCCGCGCCGGAAGATTTATTTCCGGAGCTGGGATCATCGAAGATGCTGGTCCCCATGATGTCCACGCCGTTGGCATTGACTTCATCGGAAGCAGGCTGTTCCGCGCCGTTCTCCTTGACCATGGAGAAATTCTTGCGATCCCCCTGATAGGTGACAATATTTTGCTTAATGGTCTCAAAATTCAAATTGACCGTCTGCCCATTCACCATGACGGAACCGGGCGACGTCACCGGCGTTTTGATGACCCCCTGGCTGTCAAAATACTTGGAAACGGTCTCCGTAGGCGTCGCGCCTGACCAGCCGGCCAAAGTGCCGACCTCGTCACCGGCCTGTACGGTCGTTTGCCCCGCGGCGATTTTGTCCGCGTACCCTTTGTCCATGAATTCTTTCGAATAGATCTTGCCCGTCTTGGTATTGAGGTAATAGGTATTGTTGTCGCTGCCTTTCATGGCCAGCATCTGAGAAATACCTCCCGAGGAAGAAGTCACGGAGTCACCCGTCCCGCTGTTGAAAAACGAGGTTTGTTTATCGTCCAGGGTTTTGGCAAGCCCTCGGTCAAACAGCTTGGTGGACATGGTATAAGGCTTGACCAAATCCGACTGTCCGGAAAAGAGGTAACGGCCATCCACCTGCGTGTTGGCATCCGCCACCGCCTGCTGCACCATAACCTTCATCTCGCCGGCAATGGCTTTCATGTCCGAAAGCGTATTAGTCCCCTGGGCGGCATTAGACTTCTCCACAATAGTGGAGAAGCATTTCGTCATATCCGCCAAAGCCGCGTCAGAATTCTTCATCCATGAAACGGCGGTCTTGACATTCGTCTGGTACTGGGTATTCTCCGTCAGCGATCCGCTGTAGCGAAGGAATTTCGAGTAGCCCACTGCGTCGTCCGAGGGGCGGTGAATCCTGTCTCCATCGCTTTGCTCCATGAGCCTGGTCTTTTCCTCAAAGGTCCGATTGAGCTGCTTCAAATAACGATTCGTCATGTGCAAGCTGGCTATGCGCATCTCATTTCACCTTACCTTCCCACCACGCCGGTGCTGTTAATGAGTTTGTCTAACATTTCGTCCATGGTCGTCAGGCAGCGGGAGCAGGCGCTGTATCCCTGCTGGAACATGATCATATTGGTCAGCTCTTCGTCCCAGTTAACCCCTGCCGTTTCCGTTCGCCACTGGGAGACCTGTTCCAACACGTCCTCCTGCTGCTTCTGCAAGGTCTGGCAGGCGGATGCGTCCACTCCCAATTTCGTCATGGCGTTATTATAGTAGTTGAACAGCGACGATTCACCGGTGGCACAGTTCGCCACCGTACGGGAAGCGTCTCCTTGGTTCAGCAGGGTGCTCAGAAGAACCGCCACTTCGCCATCAGCAGTACCATTTTTCACCGGATTATTGGCCGGATCCACCTCCCACGCCGCTGAGGCAATGAGGCGTTCTCCATCAGGGGCCGTGAGCTTTTGATTGATCCGCAGCGCATCAATCAGACGATACCCTTTAAGCGTATCATTCGTGGCCGTACCTGTTCCCGTAACATTGACGTGAACCTTACCGCCCACCACAGTTTGCGTATTCGTCAGGCCGCCGGCGTAGGCAGTCGACCTCACGGAGTTTTCCCCCGTCACCGCATTATGTTGGAACTGATACAGCGTATTCTGATCGCCGAAGAAATTCAGGCCGGTGGTGCGGTTCTGATCCATGCCGATGCCCTGCTGATGCTGATCGTTAAATGTCGTCATTAAAAACGCCGCCATGTTGGCCAGATTATCCATGTAACCCTTATCTTCAGCGATGGAATCCTGTTTCGCTTTCAGTTTCCCCGTCAGCGGATCAAAGAGCACGCCCGTGCCATCGATCTCAATGTTGTAATCTGTGACGCCGTAATCCTTATTAGGGATGCCCACGACTTTGCCGTCGGCGTCCTTCGGTCCTAACGTAAGGTTTAATTTTGTGATGCCGTTGACCATGGAAACGCCGTTGCTGACGATGGTGTACATGCCGCTGGCCTTGTCTTCATTGACCGAAACGTTCATATATTGCGCCAGCTCGTCCGCCAAGTTATCGCGGGCGTCGCGCAGATCATTGGCACTGCCGCCCGCCGCCTCCCGGCTCATGATGGCCCGGTTCAGCTCCACAATCTGACTGGTCAGCTCGTTTACCTTAGTAACATTGAGGCGCAAATCGGCGTATTCCGATTTGATCTGATCCTGAAGCTGCTTACCCGCTTTGTGAATCCGGTCGCAGAGGACACCGGCCTTTTCCAGGATCGCCACCCGCTGGCTGGTAGTACTGGCTTCCTTCGACATGTCCACCCAGGATTTGTAGAAATCGGCCATGGCTTCCTGAATGCCCGTCTTATCATTATCTTTAAAGACAACTTCCAATTTTTCGTAATTTTTCCGGCGCGTCTCATAATAATTCAAGGTACTGTTTTCCCGCCAAAACTGCTTATCGGCATAGATATCCCGGGCCCGTTTGATGGAGAGGGCATCGGTCCCGGTACCGACGTATTGCTGTCCGGCGGTGGTATAAACTTCATCCGCCATCGTCGCCGCCTGATTCACCCGCTGGCGTGAGTACCCGGGGGCGCTGGCATTGGTCATATTATGTCCCACCGTCTCAAGGGACAGACGGTTCGTGCTGACCCCGCGATACATCGTATTGAGTCCGGCAAATGTGGAACGCACTGCCATGGATCGTCATCCTTTCTTCTCTCTTGAAACCCCCGCGCTTCCTCCATGACGCAGCGATCGATTTCCTGCGATTATTCATACCGACTGATCAAAAAGTTTGCGTCCCTGCACGGCCCGCGCCGGTTCCTCCGGTGCGTCGTACCCCGGCCCCGCCTGCGCTTCAGTCATTACGTTAAGGCTGAACCCCAAATAGGCACCGTCTTTCTCCAAGAGCGTTCGGCTGACAGCGTTCGCCTGCCACAGGCGCTCTATCAGCGCCTGCAGGCGGTCTAAATCCCGCCAGGCCTGCACCTTGCGCGGCGAATACGGCTGTCGATTCACAGCCTCTGCCAAACTCGGTGCGGAAAGGCGCGCTAAAAGGTCGGCGGTATCTCGTTCCGCGTCTTCCACGCGCCGCAAAAGCGCTTCCACGTCCCGCGTGGCGGCACTCACGGCCCGGCCATTTAGGTTCTCTTTCAAAGCGCTGCGCTGCGCTTCGGCCGCCTCGACCAACTGATTCGTTAACATCAGCTTTTCTTTTATCAGCCGGAGTATTTCATCCATCGATATACCCCTTACGCCTGAAAGTCAAAATTCTTATGCTGCGACACGACTTCCTGCCCCTTGCCGCCATAAGCCGGCTCCACTACAGAATTGCCCAGCCGGTTCAGATGATATCGCACCGCCGACAGGGCACTTTGGATCAGAAATTCATTTGCTTTACCGGCTTCCTTGGCCTTTGAGACCGCTTCATCCAGCTGCCGATGCAGCCGGGCCAGCCACGGGCGGATATCAGGGGGACTCTGCTCCCCCACTTCTTCCATGGTAGCAGCGGAACTGAGCGCTGGAACTGCTTTCGCCAGCTGCATTAAAATCTGCTGGCGGCCAAACTCCAAATGTTCAATTTCGTCAATCAGGCCTTTTTCTTCGCCTAAGAGCTGTTCTAAGCGCGTCATGTCCACCGCTACCAGCGCCGCCTGTTTCTGCCGCGCCAGCGCGACGAGACGCTCGTAAGCCTCCGCCAGCTTTCCCAAGACCTTAACAAGTTCCTGCCACATCGTGTCTTATCCCGATCAGTACCGCATCGCCATGAGGCTGGCTGCTACTTTCTCCTCGTCCACGCGATATTCGTCGGAAGCGAATTGCCTTTCCAAAGCCGCCACGCGATCCGTGCGAACTTCGTCCGAACGATCCTTAAGCTGACGCAGGAAGGAGCTGAAATTCTGCCCCGTCTGGGAAAGAACGACTTCCCCAGCGTCCGGCGCGCTCTCCGCCGCCCGGCGCGGTGCATTGGTGCGGTTTTGCTGACTGGCATAAGCGCCTGTCATGGCAGATACATGATTGCTGATGATCATTGCTGTCACCGTCCTTCTGTTTGGTGCATGAATAGAGATTCTTTATCTCTCATGCTTATGAATCGAATGATTCGGTCAAAACCTTAACCCGCAATTTTTCGTCAATAATCCAATTTATTACGCAAAATCTCCTTTTCCCTTCCTTATCCTCTCTTTTTTGCCAGAGTAGAAAAAGGGAAAACAACACATTTTTTTCGAAACCCAGCGGAAGAAGACGCGGGGCGCAACGAAAAAGCACCGCGAATCATCCGCGGCGCCTGACGAAGTTCCCGATAAAATTTTTAGCTGTCCCCTGCTCAGCGAAACCCTTTCATGCCCATATCCAAAGAACGGATCACCTTGGAGCCGCTGACTTTCTCTTTGGCTGCCTGCGCGGCCAATTTTTGCTGCTGCTGGCTGAGCTGCGCCTGGAGATCCCGGTTACACTTATCGCAAAAACGGCCCACGGTGATGAGCGTCCCGCAGCTCTCACAGGGATACTCAATGGCCACCCCGTCCATGACAAAGCGTCCTTCCCGGATCATGCGCATGACGAGACGTTCCTTGACGCCTAAGGCGTCACAGATATCCCGTACGCGGGAATGGGGATTATCCCGAACGTAGGAGGATACTTTCTGCATCTCTTCTTCTTCTTTTTCATGACAGTCCCGGCAAATACCGAGGCCCGTATCGACAAAAATCCGCCCGCAGTTTGAGCAGTTTTTCAGTTTAGGCGACATAGCAACCACTCCTGATTCATCATTTTTCCCTATTATAATGGATTTTCCCCTTCACGGCAAGAGCCGCCGTTCCTTTCCCGCTGCTAGGCTGCCTGTCCGTTCATCAAAGGCGGTCGCTGGCTAAAACCAACGCCTCCACCCGAGCCGCTCCTCCTTGGCACAGAGTTTCCGCCGCGGCAGCCAGGGTGGCGCCGGTAGTGAAAATATCGTCAACCAGAAGGATGTGTTT
>CAJPQU010000035.1 GCA_905372875.1 uncultured Schwartzia sp.
TTCCATGAGAAGCACAGTGCGCTGCTCTATTCGGCGAGGCTTTTTGGGCGCTTTCACGGGAAATGCTGCTGTGGTTCCCGACGTTTGGGCGCGGCAGAGGCGGGCCAAGGGACAGATATCGCAGCGGGCTGCGCCCCGGGGCAGGCAGACGAGGGCGCCTAATTCCATCAATGCCTGATTGAATGCCCCTGTATCGGCGGGAAGAATGGCAGCGACGGCCTTTTCGGCTTCCCGTCGGGTATGTTCTTTCATGATGTTGCAGGGACTGGCGGTGAGCCGGGTGAGGACCCGCAGGACGTTGCCATCCACGGCGGGGCAAGGCGCTCCATAGGCGATGGAGCTGATAGCCCCCGCCGTGTAGCGGCCGATGCCGGGCAAGGTTAAGAGGGTGGGAAAATCCCGCGGAATGATGCCGTTGTGTTCGCGGAGGATGATTTGCGCCGCTTTTTTCAGGTTGCGGACGCGGCTGTAATAGCCGAGGCCTTCCCAAAGCTTCAGGAGGACGTCTTCCGGGGCGTCGGCCAGCGCGGCTACATTGGGGAGTGCGGTGACGAACCGCGTGAAATAGGGAAGTACGGCTGTGACGCGGGTCTGTTGGAGCATGATTTCCGATACCCAGACGTGGTACGGCTGCGGATCGTCCCGCCAAGGGAGGGTTCGTTTTTTCGTGTGGAACCAAACGAGAAGCGGCGCTACGATAGCCGTCAGTGGTTCGGTGAAAAGTGTGCCCGCGTTTTTCCCGCGGGCTGGGGTTTCGTTGGGCATGAGGTACCTCCGAGGCATAGATTGGCTCATTATATCATGGGAATGGCGCGGGGACAACCAGCGGAAACGGTTTGCGCTCAACGAGATGCTGAGGAGTCAGTTCGCGGCTCTGCTACAGTATGGTGTGCACCGGAGGGAAAAGGGGGCTTCTCTGTCCTTGCCGGCGCAAATATGATATGATACAGGAAAAGAACGCCGACAACAATAAAGGAGAGAGGTGCGGGTGTGGAGATGGTGTCAGAGTCGCCGGAGGCGACCTGGTCGGTAGGAGAGTTTGTGGGAAAGCGGTTGAAAGGCGGCATGGTGCTTTGCCTGACGGGGGACTTAGGCGCGGGCAAGACACTCTTTACCAAAGGGGTTGCAGCGGGGCTGGGAGTGAAGGAAGATGTGACCAGTCCATCCTTTACCCTGATGAATCTCTATGACGGGCGGCTTCCGGTGGCCCATTTTGATCTCTACCGGCTGGACGACGAAGGGGATTTGGATGAAATTGGTTTTTATGAATATGCCGATGAACCGGTGGGGGTAGCCATCATCGAATGGGCGGATAAATTTCCCGAAGCGCTGCCGCCCCATCATCTTTCGGTAGTGCTGTCGCCGGGGAAAAACCTGGAGGAACGGCGTCTTGCCTTTACGGCGAGGGGCGATGGATACGAGGGTATCTTAGCGGCTTTAGAGGAAAGCTTTGCACAGGCGTGAGACGGTAAACGGCGGCAGTAGGCTGCTGGCCCGTTGCCGATGCGTGCGTTAGAACAGAGGAGTGGCGAAGCGTGTTGATTTTGGCTTTGGAGACGACGACGGTGGTATCGGGGGTGGCGATAGCGACGGAGGCGCGCCTTTTGTCGGAGGTGACGGCGGCGAGGCTCACCCATTCGGAAACCTTGCAGGCTCACGTGGCGATGGCCCTTGAGATGGCAGGCGTCTCCAAAAGCGAGGTGGAGGCGGTGGCGGTGAGCCTCGGGCCGGGTTCTTTTACAGGGCTTCGCATTGGTTTGGCGGCGGGTAAGGGGATGGCTTACGCGTGGGGCGTTCCCTTGGTGGGGGTGCCGACCTTGGCGGCGCTGGCGGCGCAATTTCCCGTGCCGGGGGCGCAGGTGGCGGCCCTGATGGACGCCCAGAAGGGCAATGCCTACATGGCCCTGTACGAATGGCGAGAAGAGGGCCCGGTGGAAGTGCTGCCGGTCACCGTCTGTCCGCTGGCAGAAGTGTTGCCGAAATGCGGGGCTGTCGAGGGCCCGGTGATCTTGACGGGGGACGTGGCGCAAAAGAGGCTGGCCCAGCGCGGCGACCTGCCGGCTAACGTGTGTCTGGCTCCATCGGATATGATCATGCCCCGGGCGGCGGCGGTGGCACGGTTAGGACTTCGGGAATTGGCGGCAGGCCGAACCGGGAACGTCATGGACATGGCCCCGGTCTACGTGCGTCGCTCCGAGGCGGAGGTGCTGTGGGAGGCGCGGCAGAAGAAGGCCGCGCCATGATTTCCTTTCGTGAAATGCATCCAGAGGATGCGGCGGCGGTGGAAAGGATCGAGCGGGCGTCCTTCGCCGTCCCTTGGTCGCGCCGCGCCTTTTGGGAGGAGGCGGCCAATGAGCGCACGCTGTACCTGGTGGCGATTGCCGAAGGGAAAATCGTCGGTTATGCCGGGGCGTGGATTGTGCTGGACGAGGCGCAGATCACCAATGTGGCCGTGGCGCCGGAAAAGCGTGGGCAGGGCGTTGGCCGCCGCCTGATGAAAGAGATGATGGCCCGGGCAAAGGCGCGGGGGGCGGTGCGCATGACCTTAGAGGTTCGCCCTTCCAATGAGGCGGCTCTGACACTCTATAAGTCCTGCGGGTTCGAGGATTATGGCCGCCGGCCCCGCTATTATCAGGACAACGGTGAGGACGCTGTCATCATGTGGCATATGCATCTGTGACGAAGATGGAAGGGTGAAGAGTGAGAAGCGAGAAGCAGGACGAGCAGTTGACGTTGGGCATTGAAACGAGCTGCGACGAAACGGCGGCGGCGGTGCTTCGCGGCGGGCGAAGGCTGCTGTCGAACGTTATCGCCACGCAGATTCCCGTGCATCAAAAGTTTGGCGGTGTGGTACCGGAGATCGCGTCCCGCCACCACATTGTCAACATCATGCCGGTGATTGACGAGGCATTGCGGCAGGCGGGGGTGACGCTGCCGGAGATCCATCAGGTGGCGGTAACCTATGGGCCGGGCTTGGTGGGGGCTCTTTTGGTGGGAGTTTCGGCGGCGAAGGCGCTGGCCTTTGCCCGGGACATTCCCCTCATCGGGGTCAATCATTTGGAAGGCCACATTTTCGCGAATTTTTTGAGCACCCCTGATTTGACACCGCCTTTTGTAGCATTGGTAGTTTCCGGCGGTCATACGGCGCTGGTGGAAGTGCGGGATTACAATCATTTTGCTCTCTTAGGAGAGACTCGAGACGACGCGGCGGGGGAGGCCTTTGACAAGGTGGCGCGGGTGATGGGGCTGCCTTATCCCGGCGGGCCGGAAATCGATCGGCTGGCGAGGGAAGGAGACCCCATGGCGATTGATTTTCCTCAGGCGCTCAAGGACAGCGGCGACTATGCCTTTAGTTTCAGCGGCCTGAAATCGGCGGTCCTAAACTACTTGAACGAGAAGAAGATGAAGGGGATCAAGGTCAATCAGGCTGACGTGGCGGCTTCCTTTCAGCAGGCGGTGGTGGAAGTACTGACGGCGAAAGCGGCGCAGGCCCTTCGGGAGACGGGCCTTTCCCAGTTGGTTTTAGCGGGCGGTGTGGCGGCGAACAGCGCCTTGGAAGGATATCTGCGGCGGATGACGGCGGCGGAGGGGGCGAAATTTTATTATCCCAGCCCCATCCTCTGCACGGACAACGCGGCCATGATCGCCTGCCGGGGCTATTATCAGGCCTTGGCGGGGGAGTTCTCGGATCTTCACCTTAATGCTGTCCCCGGCTTGGGGCTGCACGACCGGGGCGCATAGGCGAAATACCGGCGGCAGAGAACGGCAAGAAGGGGAAGATGGAGTGAAGGGCTGGGCTTTAGCACGAATGAACGATGAGGACAGTAAGGAAGGAGTGTGGGATCATGGAGGCGGACAGGGAGAAATTAACGGCCATCTTAAAAGAGAGCCGTCGCATTGTGTTCTTCGGCGGAGCAGGGGTATCTACAGAGTCGGGAATCCCGGATTTTCGCAGCGCTGACGGGCTGTGGAACGAAAAGCTCCAGATTGCCCTCACGCCGGAGCAGTTGGTGTCCCATACCTATTTTGAAAAGTATCCGGAGGATTTTTTTACTTTTTACCGGGAGAAGCTCCTCTATCCGAAAGCGAAGCCCAATGGCTGCCATCGGGCTTTGGCTAAATTGGAAAAAATGGGGAAACTTCAGGCCGTCGTCACCCAGAATATTGACGGTTTACATCAGGCGGCGGGATCGGAAACCGTGTATGAACTTCACGGTTCGGTGCTGCGAAACTATTGCCAACAGTGTGGTGCTTTTTACGGCGTCCAATTCATTTTAGATACCGCGCCGGAGGTACCGCATTGTCCGCGCTGCGGCGGGATCGTTAAGCCTAACGTGGTTCTCTATGAGGAACCCCTCAATGATCAGGTTATACGGGATACGGTGGAAGCTATCGGCATGGCGGATACTCTCATCATCGGCGGCACGTCGCTGGTGGTCTATCCGGCGGCAGGGCTCATCCGTTATTTTCAGGGGAAACATCTCGTCCTCATCAATATGACAGAGACCCGAGCCGACAGACTGGCCGAATTGGTCATTCGTGCTCCTATCGGTGAAGTCATGGCCGCGGCGGTGGAGAAATTATCCTGTGAAACTTAGTGTTCTGCCGGGCCTAAGATGAATCAGAGGGGGAAATTTGCTGTTAGGGAGGAGAAGTGTTATACTTAGATTAGAAAATAAAATGATATCAGGTGCAGAGTGCTTCCTTGCCGATGATTTTTCTCGACCTTCGGTGAGAGAAAACCGGCGGACAGAAGCTTTGAAATCCGCCGGTTTGTTTTTTAGGTCAGAAAAATCGGAACTGGAAAAAAGAGAAACGTTGGCGTGCGTTTTGGGAAAGAGAACGGAAGGGTGCTCGGCGGCGGTGAGGGGATGATACGGTGCGTCATCGTGAGGAATTATATGCTTTTTCTCCCGAAGTGCGGGAAGCGTATGAGAGACTGAAGTTTCCTTTTGCTGTATACCAGTTTATTGACGAGGAAAGCTTTGTGCTGTTGATATCCGACGGCTATTGCAGCATGAAGGATATTGTTCGGGACGCGGTTCCCTTATACCAGCCTAAGCGCTTCTACGGCGGCGTTCATCCCGAAGATTTCAGCCGGGTCACGGAACTGGAAGCGCAATTTATCCGTGAGCAAAGCGATTGGAACGTCATTTACCGCAGCAGGAATTTAATGGATAGGACGTATCACGAGATACATGCTGTCGGGACTTTCTATACGATGGAAGACGGTTCGAAGGTGGCTTTTATCATCTATCGGGATCTGAGCCGGGAAGATCCGGAAAAATCCATCAGCTATACCACCACCGCCCAAATGGAGCGCTGCTTTATTGATCCCATCACGCGGCTGCCGAATATTGAATGTTATCATAAATTTGCCGAGGAAGCGATGATGAAAATGTTCGCGGCAGGGAAGGCGGCAGCGTGTATCTATGTGGATGTTGACGGCATGCGGTTTTATAACGAAGAGTATGGGTTTGAGGAGGGCAACCGCCTGCTGCGGCTGATTGCCGATGCCTTTCGCGCCGGATTTGAGAAGGCTCTCATCACCCGGGTAGGGGATGATCACTTCGCCTTGCTCACCGTTTGGGATGATCAAACCTGTGAAAGATTGGCGGCGGTCATTAAGCGGATTGGACAGCGGGCCTTAGGACGTGCGACGGCTGTCAAGGCGGGGATTTCGCCCCAGACGGGCAAGACGAAGAACGATGCGGTCAAGGCCCTCGATCAGGCGAGATTTGCGGCGAAGTGCGTGGGTACTGATCTTCGGCAGCGCTATGTGGTCTATTCCCCGGATATCGACGATGAATATTGGAGCCAGCGCTACATTCGGGATAAGTTTTCCACCGCTATCGAAAAACAATGGATCACCGTCTTTTATCAGCCCATCATCCGCGCGAAAACCGGAAAAATCTGCAATTTTGAGGCGCTGGCCCGTTGGATTGATCCGGTAAAAGGACTGATCGCCCCGGATACGTTTATTCCCGTCCTAGAAAAGTATCACCTCATTCCTCAGTTGGGGGCGTATATGTTGGAGCAGGTCATTCGGCAGGTGAAGAGCTGCGCTGCTGCAGGGCTTCCTTTGGAGCCGGTCTCCGTCAATCTCTCAGTGCTGGATTTTGAAGCCAACGACATGGTGGGCCTGATCGTGAGTCTTCTGAAAAAATATGATGTGAAACCGAAATGGATCGTCGTGGAGATCACGGAGCGGGATATCGCCCAGACGGCCAACGCCTTCCGGCAGCAGATCAGGGCGCTGCGGCGGCACGGAATCCAGGTGTGGGTTGACGATTTCGGCAGCGGTTATTCGGCGCTCAATGTTTTGAATCAGTACGAATTCGATCTCCTCAAGTTAGACATGCAGTTTCTCCGCCAATTGGACGAGCATCACGGGGCGAACCGCGTCATCATCAAATCCATCGTTCGAGCGGCTCACGAGTTAGGGGTGCAGACCTTGACCGAAGGGGTGGAGACTGAAGTGCATCATCGTTTCTTAAAGGAAGCAGGGTGCGATAAGGAGCAGGGCTATTACTTCGCCAAGCCGCGCCCGATGGAGGAGAGTTTACAGGAGGTTCGAGGGCTGCCCCGGGAGACAGAAGAAGAGGCACGACAGTACGGAAGGCGGTCTTAACAGAGCTTATGGAAAGAGGATAGGGAGAGCGTCGGCGGCGAAAGCGGGGTGGCACCATGAAAAAGGCGATAACGCAAGGCGTACTCTTGCTGGTTATCACAGTGATCGTCGGGACTTTCGTCAGCTTTCAGCAGGCCGAGTATGTGAAAACCCGAAAGGAAAAGGCGGAGCTTATCAGTCTTTCGATCGCCACGCAAGTAGAAGAGAAGATCAACCGGGAGATCTATATCACGAATCTTTTGGAGGTTTTGATCCGAGCCAATGCCGAGGAGCCTTTCCCAGCCTTTCACCGGGCAGTTTCGGATATTCTGCGGGTGGCTCCGTCGCGAAATGCGGTTCAGCTGTCGTCGGATGGAGTCTTCGAAGAGCTGGCTGCTGCATCGGACAGCAGCATGGAAGGCAGATCTTTTTATGCCCTGCCCCCGTCGCCGGTGGCAGCCGTCATTCCGGTTCCGGGGCTTGAGCCCGGCGGAATGGTTCGCTCCGTCGACGTAAAGAAGAGCGGCCGCTTGGTCGCCTATCATCCGGTTTATGACAGTGCCGGCGATTTTTTGGGATTTTCTCTCGTGCCGGTGAATTTGGCTGATCTATTCCAAAAGACACGATCTTTTCAGGAGATTACGCGTGATAACTATTGTACGGTAGCGGTGCTGGCCGATACCGATACGCGGATGCTCTATTCGAATTTGGGTGAGGCCGTTGCTTTAGAGCCGGTGCGAACGGAAATTCGCCTGGCGAATGGGACGATATGGGCCATGACGCTGGTTCCCAAAGAAGGGTGGATCAGCCTTGGGCATCGCTGGATGAATGGGGCAGCGGCGGTCATTGTCATCCTCGTCCTGTACCGCGTCTTATCCAATATTGGTAAAATCAAGCGGCAGTCAGTGATCAATGAGCGCATGGCTTCCCTGGACGCTTTGACCAATCTCTTAAACAAACGGGCCTTTGAACAAAAATTAGGCGAGCTGAACGGTGGCATCGAACCCTACGGTTTAATCTTCCTCGATTTGGATCATTTCAAGGAGATTAACGATCAACACGGACACGATGCCGGGGATCAGGTGTTGTCTGAGACCGCTCAACGCATGAAAAAAGCTGTACGGGAGGTGGACAAGGTATATCGGGTGGGGGGCGATGAATTCGTCATCCTGATAGCGGGAGGGCTTTCGCTTCAAGCGTACGAAGAGGTTCGCAAGCGGTTGAAGGGAGATGTGGAAGGAAAGCCGGTTTTGGCGGGCCTTCAACCACTGCACGTTCACGTCAGCATGGGCTATGCTGAGCACCCGGCTGACGGTGATACCGCCTGCGAGGTGCTGAAGGTGGCGGATCAACGCATGTATGAAGACAAGCAGCAGAATCACCGCCGCCGTGCGTCGGAAGGGATGACCTGCACTGTAGGCGATTAAGGGCTGGCGGTCATTTTCCGGATCAATGACGTCGTAAAATCGGAAAAGGCTCCCTATGTTAGGAGTTGACGTGCGTCTCTACGGACGGAGGGTTGGCTCTTTTTTTGTGGCGTTTTTTACGTAGAGGAACGAGACGGGGCGGTGATTTCAATCTGGCACATTTGCATGACATCCAAAGCCTTTTGATGACTTTCCGGCGTCACGCCGGCGCAGGCAGAGGGATCGACGAGAATACGTTTTTCCGGGTAGAAGGCTTTGAGGAGGAGGGCGTTGGAAATGACACAGATATCCGTGCAGAGGCCGAGGAGCAGGATTTCATCGCAGTCTCTCACTGTCTCGGGGAGCGTCGTAGAGCCGAAAGTACCTTTTTCTATGACGACAGCTTCTTTGGCATAGGGGGCGAGTGCCGGGCAGATTTCCCAGCCTTTTTGCGGTTTAATGCAGTGCGGGACGGGGAGCTTTTTCCCTTCGGCGCTGGCCAGGTAATCGGCGGTGTGAGTGTCCTGGGTGAAGAGGAGGAGAGTGTCCGGGTCGGCAGCTGCGGCTTTGACGCGGGCGACGGCGCGAGGCACTATAGCTTGCGCCTCCTTGGTGCCTAAAGAGCCGTCAATAAAGTCGTTCTGCATGTCAATAACGATGAGAGCTTTTTTCATGGCGCTGTTCCTTTCTGTGTCACTGCCTCGCTGCGGCGCGACGGCGCTGTGTTTTTGGGAAAAGGGTCGAAGCACCCTTGGTTCCGTTAGGCTGCGCGATGGGCGCAGCAAGAAGGGACGAGGGGCTTCGGCCTTGTTTTATCTGGCGTCGGCAAATTCATACTTTTTGTGGACGTGGTGATAATGGGTGTGAAGGAGGGCATGGGCGGTTTCTCCTAAGGGTTCGCCTAAGAACTCGTCATAGAGTTTAATGATGTCCGGATTTTCATGGGATTTTCGGTAGGGGAGATGGCGGTCGATTTCGTAAAGCGCCTTGATGCGCGCCTGCCGGACGGCATTGGTGGTGCCGATGGGCTGGCCGCCACCGCCGATGCAGCCGCCGGGGCAAGCCATAACCTCGATGAAGGTATAATCGCAGGCGCCGGATTTCAGCCGTTCCATCATCTGCCGAGCGGCCAAAAGCGTGTGAACGATGGCTACCTTCACGGGTTTATCATTGAGCTGAATGACGGCTTCTTTGATGTTATCAAAGCCGCGCACCGCCTCAAATTCCAGTGGCTTGGCTTCATGTCCGGTGAGTTTTTCATATACGGTTCTCAGCGCCGCTTCCATGACGCCGCCGGTGGCGCCGAAGATCGCGCCCGCGCCGGATCCTGTGCCCAGCGGCGAATCGAAATCGCTTTCTGGCAGATGGTCGAAGTTCAGGCCCACGTATTGGATCAGTTTGATGAGTTCCCGGGTGGTGAGCACCGCGTCTACGTCTTGATGCCCGTCGCGCCCCATTTCCGGACGGGCGGCCTCGAATTTCTTCGCCGTGCAGGGCATGATGGAGACGGTAAAGATGCGATCCAAAGGAACGCCCACCGCTTTGGCATAGTAGGTCTTGGCGACGGCCCCGAACATGCTCATGGGGGATTTTGCCGTGGAGAGGTGGGAGAGGAGTTCGGGGTAGTGTTTTTCGATGAAATTGACCCAGCCGGGGCTGCAGGAGGTAATCATGGGGAGGATACCGCCCGTGGTGAGGCGGTGAACGAGTTCGGCGCTTTCCTCCATGATGGTGAGATCGGCGCCGAAATTCGTGTCGAAGACCCGATCAAAGCCCAGCATGCGCAGGGCCGTCACCATCTGTCCGGTGGCGATGGCGCCGGGGGCAAGACCGAAAGCATCCCCCAAGGAAACGCGTACTGAAGGCGCAGTCTGGACGATGACGTGGAGATTCGGGTCCTGCAAGGCGTCGAGCACTTTCTGGGTATCGTCTTTCTCTACGATAGCTCCCACGGGGCATACGAGGCTGCACTGACCGCAGAGGGTGCAGTCCGTTTTCTCCATAGACATATGGTACGGCGTGGTTACGATGATTTGGTCGCTGCGGTTGGCAAAGGTCAGGGCCTCGATGCCTTGGACGTCCTTGCAGGCGCGGATGCAGCGGCCGCATTTGATACATTTTGACGGATCGCGTACTAAGCTGGGATTCGTGTTTACAACCGGATGCGCTTTATTCACGTTGGGCAGATGTGGGTCTAAAATGTTAAAGCGGGTACAGAGGCGCTGCAGGTCGCAGTTTTCGTTGCGGGGGCAGGTCAGGCAGCTGGCGTTATGATCTGCCATGATGAGCTGTAGGATGCCCACTTGCGTATCCCGGACGATCTGGGTGTCCGTGAAGACTTCCATCCCTTCCCAGACTTCGGTGGAACATGCCGCCAGGAGCTTTTTCTTGCCCACCACTTCCACGGAGCAGAGGCGGCAGCGGGCTTTTACCCGCTGGTCAGGGTGATAGCAGAGATGAGGAATATCAATATTGATGCGCTTCGCCGCCTCAATAATTTTCGTGCCTTTTGGCGCTTCCACGGGAATGCGATTGATTTTCAGATGGACCATTTCCATTTAACAAGCACCTCCGACGGCAAAGGTATCGGGGAAGACCTGCATGGCGGAGAGCAGCGCGGCCTGCGCTGTTTCTCCTAACCCGCAGAGAGAGGCGCGTTCCATAATTTCGCCGATCTTTTTCATCAGGGCAATGTCCTCTGGTGTGGCTTCGCCCCGAGCAAGTTTTTCCAAGAGAATCTTTTGATGCGCGTTGCCTTCGCGGCATGGGGTACATTGCCCGCAGCTTTCGTGGGAAAAGAACGCCTGGGTCATACGGAGAAAATCTAAGACGCTGGTGCGCTCGTCAATGACGAGAATGGCGCCTGAGCCCACGGTTACACCGGCGGCCTTGAGGTCGTCGTATGTATAAGGGACATCCAAGATGCGGTCATCAGTGATCTTTCCCGAGGCCCCGCCAAATTGGATGAGCCGCAGGGCGTGACCGTCGGGGATTCCCTGAGCCAGTCCGTAAATAATCTCCCGCACCGTGGTGCCGAAAGGAATCTCGTAAACGCCGGGGCGGCGTACATTGCCCCCGACGCTGACCAATTTCGTGCCGATGGATTCGCCGCTGCCGTGACTCATATAGACGTTTTCCCGGTCGCACAGGAGGTGCGGGACGATGGCGAAACTTTCCACGTTGTTGACGCAGGTGGGCAGCGCGAAAGCACCGCTGACCTTAATGAAGGGCGGCTTCATGCGGGGGCGGCCGGCTTTCCCTTCAATGGAGCGGATGAGGGCCGTTCCCTCGCCGCAGACGTAAGCCCCCGCGCCAGAGTAGAGATGAATGTGAAAATTAAAATTGGGGATTCCTAAGATGTTGTCGCCTAAAAATCCTTTTTCCTCCGCCTGCCGGATGGCGTTTTTGAGCCGCGCCCGCAGGTGCCGGTACTCTTCCCGGAGATAGATGTAGCCGTCCTGCGCTTGAACGGTGTAAGCACCGATGATCATCCCCTCGATGAGATTGAAGGGATCCCGGCGGATGATCTCCCGGTCTTTGAAGGTACATGGTTCTCCCTCATCGGCGTTGCATATCGTCAGCTTGTGGTCGCCCTTTACGGCGCGGGCCTGGGACCACTTGCGCCCCATGTCGTAGGCTGCGCCGCCGCGCCCTTTGATTTTGGCGGCGCTGATGACGGCGGCGATGTCCTCTCCGTCCATCTGCACCGCTTTTTTTAGGGCGGAAAAACCGCCGATGGCTAAATAGGCGTCGATGGACATGGGGTCGTATTTATCGAAATTTTTGGTAATGAAATGCACTTCGCTGCTCATGTGCCGTCGGCTCCTTTATATGAATTGGGCCAAGAGGGCCTGTACTTTTTCCGGCCGGTCGAGATGACCATAGACCTGTCCGTTGATACGGATCGCCGGTGCCTCATCACAGGCGCCGAAGCAGGGGACTTCCTCTAACGTGAAACGGCCGTCATAGGTGACTTCCCCCACTTCAATATTAAGGAGGCGGCGCAGCGTGTCGAGGAGGGAATCACTCTCATTCACGCGGCAGACCACCGAGCGACATACCTGCAGCGGATATTTGGCCCGGGGCCGTACTGACAGGCTGGCGTAAAAGGTGAGACAGTCGTAGATGATGGAGAGCTTGATGGGGAGCTTTTCGGCGATGTAAAACGCCACCTTTTCCGGGATGTACTGCCGCTCAATCCGATCCTGTACATCCAGCAGAATACCGACAATCTGCGTGGCGTCCCGGTCATGCGCCTCCATCACCTCGTCGATCTCCGTCATCAGCGCCTGCGTCAGATCAAATTCGCGCTGTGGCTCCCTTGGCATACCGACCCCTCCCGTAACGAGTTTCCTCAAAGTATATTACCCATTATATACACTTTAGTCCTGTTTGCCTATAGTGCGGGAGAAAATTTTGGAAAATGAAAGAAATTGGGAACGAATCTCAAATGACCGGAGATTGCCACCGTTTCCAATAAAAAACAGCGTCGGTAAGACCGACGCTGTTTTGCTAACCTATGGATATACCAGGCGGAAACGTTCCTCGCAATCAGTGAATGGAAGCTACGATGCTGTTTAGTTGTGCAAGACGGGTGGAGAGTTCGTCGCTCATGCTCTGGATATGCTGAATCGCGTCCCGCGAGGTTTGAACCTGTTCTAAGTTCTTGGCGACATGCTGGTGGAGACCGTCGAATTGCCCGTGGAAAGACTCATCCGCTTCGCGAATTCTGGCTTCAAAACTCTTGTTGTCGGCCAGGATGCCATCGATGGCTTCCACATCGGCCAGGAGCGCCTTCGTGGCTTTATCGGAAGCGGCCAGGCCCTCTTTGGTGCTCTCCGAGAGCTTTCGTACTTCATCGGCCACTACGGAAAAGCCACGCCCCGCTTCCCCGGCCCGAGCAGCTTCGATGGCGGCGTTGAGGGCTAAAAGGTTCGTCTGGGAGGCAATGGAGGTGATCATGTTCATGATGGATTCGATCTTTTGGGTGCTTTGGGTGAGCTGTTCGATCTTTGGTATGATTTCGTCGTTTCGTGACAGGAGGGACTGGACGATTTCCTGTTGACCATCCACGCCGGAAGAAATGCCGTTTAAGAGCGTGCCCACCGTCTCCACGCTGCTGGAAATAGCGGCGATGGTGGAGATGATCTGAGGGATGTCCCGCTGGTAGCCTTCAAAATAGTCGATGATGCGATTTTTGAGGCGGGCGATGCTTTCGTGACGGCGCAGGTCACGCTCCAGGAAGAACCGCTGATAATCCGCGTAGGCGGTGATGAATTTTTCCATGTAGTCGTCCCCGAAGGGTTCTCCTGCGGGGATGTGATAGAAAAAGAGAGCCGTTAACGTCTCGTTGATGTGGAGGCCGCTGATTTCACCGAAAGCGGAAAAGCCGGCGATGGGGATGCCGGCAAAATAATCCATGCTGCCGGTTTCCTGGGGGAAAGTCAGGCGGCGCAAAATGCAGTCGTTTAATATGCCGCCGATGGGTTGAGGTTTGCCGCGGGAAAAAGCGGCGTAGTCAGCAGCGAGGGTCGATTTCAGCGAGGTGCGCCGCATGAGATGAAGATCCTCCCCCGAAACCACGTCGCAGTAAAAATAGACTCGATCCTGTTCGGCGTCTACGGATTGAACGGAGCGGATGAAGTAGGCGTCGTTTACGGTGGAAGCGAAAGTGTACGAGGCGAGAGCGGTGTTGATTTCCTCCAGAGAAGAGGCGTGGAAATATTTTTTTAAGGATGCTAAAAAGGAAGTGGGGATGCCGTTTCCGTCGTCGACGCTTTCCACATAGCGCTGCGAGGCGTTGGCACCGATGATGCGGTAGCTCGTCCCCGTATCTTCGGCGGCCTGGGTCTTAAAGATCGAATAGCGATAGTCTTTCGCCAATTTAAAGAGAAGAATTACTGCGTGGTTTTCCCGTACGCTCTGCCCGTCGTAAAGATAGGTATGCTGAAAATCTAATTTCCCTCCCGCGCTGCCGCCGATGTAAGGGCAGGGGAGCTTTTTCGATCGATAAAGCGCCTGAAGGAGAAATGTTTCGCAGGCCGACAGGCCATCGGCGTAAATGAGGGCAAAGGTGTCGCGAAAATCTACGGTAAAGGGGATCGTTTGCTTGTTCACTTCACTTTGCAGGCGCGCGATGCGATCTTCGGTGGAAAGACGCAGCTCTCCGGCCCTGAGATCTTCATCCGGAAGCGGAATCGTCATCAAGTGTGTCCGTTCCATCAAGCGGTGGGAAAAAATCTGTAAGACGATCTGCTGCCGATTCTCTTCTGCCGGGCAGTAATATGTACTGCTGCCCTTTTCCCGGCAAAGTTCGCCGGCCGTGGAGAGGAGAACCAGCTTCGTATTCGGGGGCAGCGCTGTGGACACGGCGCGGGCGACTGCGGCAAAATCGCCGTCGGGGGACACGAATCCCACGACGGCAGCCGGTCCGCCCGGTACGTTGAGCGCTTCTCTCAGCTTGCTGCCGGAAATTTCGCTGTGATGAAGGGCGACGGTGCGCATGTCTTCTCCCGAAGCGATGGGCGAGGGGATAGATGAGACCGCGGCTTTTGGTGCGGCAGTTCTTGCCGTTCTTTGGGGAGAGGATTGAGAATTGTGGAGAAAATCCAACATGATATGCATCCTTCTTTCTGTGAGGGTATGGCGCCATCGATGGCTCATTTAAGTCTATAAAGAATTTAACCCTATTATAACACTTCTTTAACTATTCGGGTTAAGAAATTATCTAAAAATAGACGGTAAAATTTATAAATAAAAAATATATTCTCGGAAGCTTTAGAAATTCCAGTGATGC
>CAJPQU010000036.1 GCA_905372875.1 uncultured Schwartzia sp.
TGGGAGAGCCGTCCATCAATCCCGGGCCGCGCAAATTGGTGCAGACGGTGCTGGATTCTCTCCTGCCGGGAAAAGGGGATGTGGAAGTTACGGTTTCCATCCCGGCGGGTACGGAATTGGCGAAGCGGACGCTGAATCCTATTTTAGGGGTGGAAGGGGGCATTTCCGTCATCGGGACGACGGGGGTGCTTCGCCCCATGTCGGAAGAGGGGTTCAAAAACTCCCTCGTACCTCAGATCGACGTGGCGAAGGCGGCGGGGTACGAGACGCAGATCTTCGTCCCCGGCAAGATCGGGGAGAACATCGCCGTGGCCACTGGTCTCCCTCAAGGGGCTGTGGTGCAGACCAGCAATTTTATCGGCTTCATGCTGGAGGCAGCGGCGGAACGCAAGCTGAAAAAAGTACTGCTCTTGGGTCATATAGGGAAATTGGCTAAGGTGGCGGCAGGGGTATTCTACACGCATAACCGCATCGGGGACGCTCGCCTCGAAACCATGGCCGCCTACGCGGCGGCGGAGGGGCTGCCTCCTGAGGGAGTGAAACGGGTGTTAGGGGCTACCACGACGGAGGACGCCATGGTGACCATTGAAGAATACGGTCTGACGAAGGTGTACGACATCATTGCGGCGCGAGCCAGTGCCCGCGCCGAGCGCTACGTTTTCGGCGATCTCAAAATCGGTACCGTACTGGCGACGCTGCGGGGGAAGATTTTAGGGATGGACGACGAAGCGCGGCGGATAGGAAGGGATTTTCATTGGCACATCGAATCGTAATCGCCGGGATCGGTCCCGGCCACCCGGATTATGTTCTCCCCGCCGCCCTACGGGCGATTCGAGAGGCGACATTTTTAGTGGGAGGAAAGCGGGCCTTGGCGGATTTTGGCCGGGCGGATCAGCGCCAAATCCCCATCACCGGAGATATTCCCCCCGTCATGGCGGCGCTTCGGGCGCGGCTCGTCGACGGGGACGCGGTGGTGATGGTGTCCGGCGATCCGGGGTATTATTCCCTGCTGGACGCGCTGCGCCGGGAATTTCCCTCGGAATGTTTGTCGGTGATCCCGGGGCTCAGCTCCCTGCAGTTCGCTTTTGCCCGCTTGGCGCTGCCGTGGCACGACGCGGATCTCCTGAGTTTTCACGGACGCCGTCCCCCGGATGAGTCTCTCGCCTATCGCCCGGGGCGGATCATCGGGATGCTCACGGATACGAAGTATCATTCCCAAACAATCCCAGAGCTTCTCATGCGGTTAGGGTGGCCTCCAGAGACGAAAGCGGCGGTTTGCGCCCGGCTTTCCTATGAAGACGAGAAGATTCTCCAAACGACGCTGCAAAAAGCGGTGACGGAGGAGAAAGAAACCCATTGTGTGATGGTGGTGACAGGATGATGATGTTTCCTGGTATTGAAGATGAGCAGTTTATTCGCGGCGACGTACCCATGACGAAGCAGGAAATTCGGATATTGACTATCGCGAAGGCGCATATCCGCCCGGATTCTGTCGTCTGGGACGTGGGAGCGGGGACGGGTTCTATTTCCATCGAGGCGGCTCTCTTAGCGAAAGAGGGGCATGTCTACGCGGTGGAGCGAAATCCCGAGGGGATTCGTCTCATCGGTGCAAACGCCGCCAAGTTCGGCGTGAAAAATTTGACAGCGGTGGAAAGCGAAGCGCCGCAGGGCCTATCGGAACTCCCCCCTTGCGACGCGGCCATCATCGGCGGCAGCGGGCGGCAGTTGGACCCTATTTTGGATATGATCGCCTCCCGGCTGAAACCGGGGGGGCGGGTGGTGCTGAACTGCATCACCATTCAGACGTTGGCGTCCTGCCTCACCTACATGCGGGCGCACAAGAAGACGTTTTCTTACGAAGCGGTGCAGGTGCAGGTGAATCGTTTGCAGGCGGTGGGGCCCTACGATATGGCGAAGGGCATCAATCCCATCTATATTGTCGCCGGGGAGAAGATATAGAAATAGAATACGGAGGGAAGAGGAACATGCAGGTATTTATCGTCGGCGCTGGGCCCGGGGATCCGGAGCTCATCACCGTCAAGGGGCAGCGTCTCTTAAAAAAAGCCGATGTCATCATCTACGCGGGATCGCTGGTGAATCCCGCCATCCTCAACGTGGCGAAAGCGGGGGCGGGGATCTTTAATTCCGCGTCCATGACGCTCCCCGAGGTCATTGAGAAGATCGATGAGTCGGTGCGGCAGGGTAAGCTTGTGGTACGTCTTCACACGGGGGATCCGGCCATCTACGGCGCGATTCAGGAGCAGATGGACGAGCTGAAAAAGCGCGGCATCGAGTTTGAAGTGGTGCCGGGGGTCAGCTCCTTCTTAGCCACGGCGGCGGCCCTCAAGCAGGAATATACCCTGCCGGACATCTCTCAGACTGTCATTGTCACCCGCAACGAAGGGCGCACCCCTGTGCCATCCCGGGAGAGCCTGCGCAGTCTGGCGGCGCACCACGCCACCATGTGTATTTTCCTGAGCGTTCACATGATTTCCGATGTAGTAAAGGAACTGATGGAGGGCGGTTACGAGCCTAATACCCCCATTGCTATCGTCCACAAGGCTTCGTGGCCGGAGCAGCGTATTGTTCGGGCTACGCTGGAAACCATCGCAGAGAAGGTGAAGGAAGAGAATATCACCCGCACCGCCATGATCGTGGTGGGCTGGTGCCTCGACACGGACTATTCCCTGTCCCGCCTTTACGCGCCGGAATATAGCCACATGTTCCGTCAGGCCTCGGAGCCAGAGAATAAATGAGATGTGCGGTTTTTGTGGCCACCGACCACGGCGTTCACTTGGCGGAGAAGTTGGCCGGGGCGCTGCTGGGGACGGTAGACATCTACGTCAAGGAAGGTCGTGCTGCATCCCCTAAGATTCAGCGATACACCCGCCTCGGCGATGCGGTGGAGGCGCTCTTTACGAAGTATGACGCCCTCATCTTCTGCATGGCGGTGGGGATTGTGGTGCGCCTCATCGCGCCCTGCCTCAAAAGTAAGCTCACCGATCCAGCGGTGGTGGCGGTGGACGAGCAGGCGCACTACGCCATCAGCCTCCTTTCGGGCCATGTGGGCGGTGCGAACCGCCTGACGGAGGACGTGGCGGCGGCGCTGGGGGCAGTGCCAGTCATCACCACGGCGACGGACGTGAACCATATCCAAGCGCCGGATCAATTGGCGGCAGAATTGGGATTGAAGCCGGTGCCAAAGGTGGAGATCCAGACCGTCAACGGCGGACTCCTTGCGGGAAAGTCCGTGGACTGGTTCATCGACGAAGGGCTGGGACGTGCCGCCTTTTATCAACGGGCGCTGGCTAAAAGGGGACTCAAAGCGCTGCTCTTGTCCCCCGATGAAGTGGCGGCGCGGGGGGGGCTAAGGATCTTCGTGACCGACCATCTCCTTTCGGTAGCGCCGGGCCTTTTACATCTTGTACCCCGGCGTCTGGCGGCAGGGATCGGCTGCCGTCAGGGGGTTTCTGCTGATCTCATCCGCGAGGCGCTGGAAAAGGCCTGCGCTTCCATCGGACAGGATATTGAGGCGGTGTCCCTCATTGCCAGCACCGTGGTGAAGAAGGAGGAGGCAGGCCTTTTAGCCTTAGCCAAGGAACTGGGGGTCGAAATCCGCTTCTATGAAAATGAGGCGTTACAAGAAAAAATCGACGTCTATCATTTGTCTGAATCTGCCTTTGTCAAGAAGACCATTGGCGTGGGCAACGTGTCGGAGGCGGCGGCTTTGTGTGCGATACCTGGAGGCCGCGTAGCCCTCGCCAAAACAAAATTTACGAAAGTGACGGTGGCATTAGTATGGGAAAAATAACCGCAGTGGGGCTGGGACCGGGCGGTCCCGAGGACATGACGCCCCGGGCGCTTAAGGCGATTCAGGAGGCCGAGGTCATCGCGGGCTATACACCCTATATCAAGCTCATCGAGCCGCTGGTGGGGGATCGAGAGATCATCGGCACCGGCATGATGCAGGAAGTGGATCGCTGCCGTTTGGCGGTAGAGTCCGCGGCCGCGGGGAAGAATACTATCATCGTATCCAGCGGGGATTCGGGCGTGTACGGCATGGCCGGGCTGATCCTGGAGCTTTTGGAGCAGTACGACGCGGCTCATCGTCCTGAGGCAGAGATCATCGCCGGCCTTTCCGCCGTGAACGCGGCGGCGGCCATCTTAGGCGCGCCTCTCATGCACGATTTCGCCGTCATCAGTCTCAGCGACCGTCTGACGCCTTGGGAGCTTATCAAGAAAAGGGCCGCTTACGCGGCGCAGGGAGATTTCGTCATCGCCCTCTACAATCCTAAAAGTAAATCCCGGGTCAAGAACATCGATGAGATCCATAATATTCTCCTTCAGTATAAAGATCCCGAGACGCCGGTGGGCATCGTGAAGAACGCTTCCCGGCCGGAACAGAGGAAGATTCTCTCCAATCTCCGGGATTTCACTCAAGAAGATATTGATATGTTTTCGCTGGTTATCATCGGCAACAGCAAAACTTACATCAAGGACGGCTGGATGATCACGCCCCGGGGGTATAAATTATGATTTTCATCGCCGCTGGGACCCAGGATGGACGGGAGTTGACGGGACGTCTTTTACGGGCGGGTTATTCGGTGATCGCTTCCGTGGTCAGCAGCTATGGGGAAAAACTTTTGGCAGAGTATCCGGGGATTCTCATCAATGATCAACCGTTGGACGAAGAAGGATTGGTATCATATCTGACGGAAAAGAACGTTGCGCTTTTTGTTGACGCCAGCCATCCCTACGCCGCCAATGTGTCCCAAAACGCCATGAAGGCCTGTCGCCGCTTATCGATCCCCTACATTCGCTACGAGCGGCAGAGCGTGCCGGTTGCCTACGAAAAGGTATACGTGGTGGAAAACTATGACGAGGCGGCCAAAAAAGCGGGGGCGCTCGGAAAGCGCATTTTTCTCACCACCGGCAGCCGTAACGTTCGCGTCTTTACCGAATCTCCCGCGCTGCGGGATCATGAGATCATCGTCCGCATTCTCCCCACCGCCGAGGTTCTGGCGGAGATGGAGGCGCTGGGGTTGACGCCGAAGCAGATTGTCGCGCTGCAAGGCCCCTTTTCCAAGGAGCTGAATGTGGCGCTCTATCGACAGTATCAAGCGGAGGTCGTCGTGACGAAAAACAGCGGCGAGATCGGCGGGACGGATACGAAATTAGAGGCTGCCGTGGAATTGAAGCTGCCTGTGGTGATGATTGACCGTCCCCGTATCGCCTATGATAAGGTCGTCTATACCTTTGACGACGTGTTACAGTTCGTGGCAGAGAAGCTGCCCGGGAAGTGAGGGAAAAAATATGGATTTTATCAAAGAACCGATGGACATTGAGAATAAGAGCATGGAGATCATCGCCCCCCATTTGGCCGCTCTCCATCTGAGCGAAGCGGAGACGAAGGTGTATTCCCGGATGATCCACGCGTCCGGCGATGTGGAATACGCGCCCTTCATCCGTCTGCACCCGGAGGCCATCAAGGCGGCGCAGGAAGCCCTCCAAAAGGGCTGCAACATCTATACGGACGTGGAGATGGTGCGGACGGGCATCCATAAGGCGTCCTTCAATCGCTACGGCGGCAAGATCGAGTGCCGGGTGGCCGATCCTGAGATTGCAGACATCGCTAAGAAGGAGGGGATCACCCGCTCCATGGCGGCCATGCGCGCTTTCGGCAAGGCGCTGGCGGGTTCCATCGTCGCCATCGGCAACGCGCCCACGGCACTTTTTGAGGTGCTGCGGATGATTGAGGAGGAGAACATCTTGCCGGCGGTGGTCATTGGCATTCCCGTGGGCTTCGTGGGAGCGGCGGATTCCAAGAAGGCGTTGGCGGAAAATACGAAGGTGCCTTACATCACGGTGGAGGGGACGAAGGGCGGCAGTCCCATCGCCGCCTCGGCCATCAACGCCATTATGTATCTCTTGGATAACAGAAGGTGAGCTATGGCGGACTGGCATATCCCTCGGGTGGTGATCGCGGCTACCCAGAGCGGTTCGGGTAAAACCACCATCGTTACGGGGCTTTTGGCGGCCTTGCGGGGGCGGGGTCTGCGGGTGCAGTCCTATAAGATCGGCCCCGATTACATCGATCCCGGCTACCACGCCTTGGCCAGCGGCCATCCGGCGCACAATTTAGATACTTGGCTCGTGCCGGAGGAAAAGGCGCGGGATATTTTCTGCCGGACGGCCGAGAAGGCGGACATCGCCGTCATCGAGGGCGTCATGGGGCTGTACGACGGCGGGACGAAGGGGATCAGCTCCACCGCCGCCGTGGCGAAGCTCTTAGATGCGCCGGTGCTTCTTGTCATCAACGCCAAATCCATGGGGGAGTCGGCGGCGGCGCTGGCGATGGGCTTTCGCGCTTACGATCCGGCGGTGCGTTTCGCCGGGGTCATCTTGAACCGGCTGGGATCGGACAACCATCGCGCCATGATCGAGGAAGCTATGGCGCGGCTGGACATCCCGGTGTTCGGGGCGGTGCGTCGGGACGAGGCGCTGACGCTTCCCGAGCGCCACTTGGGGCTTTTGCCGGCGGAAGAGAACCAACGGGATAAGGAAACGGTGGCCGCCATTGGCCGCGCTGTGGGGGCGCAGGTGGATTTGGACGGAATCAAGGCTTTGGCAGAGACAGCGCCGGACATGATCCGTCGTGAGGAACCGCCAAGGCCGTCCCAAATTCGTGCCCGGATCGCCGTGGCGAAGGATGAGGCGTTTTCCTTTTACTACCCGGAAAGCCTGCGAGTCTTGGAAGGCTTCGGAGCGGAGATTTTCCCCTTCAGCCCTCTCCATGATGAGGCCCTGCCGGAGGCGGACGGCCTCATTTTAGGGGGCGGCTTTCCCGAAATGTTCGCGGCTGAACTGTATGCCAATGAAGGGATGCGCCGCTCCATCGGCCAGGCGGCAGCGGCGGGGATGCCCGTCTACGCCGAGTGCGGCGGCTACATGTACCTGATGGAGAAGATGATCAACTTTTCGGGACAGACGTTTCCCATGTTGGGGATCGTTCCCGGCGTCGTGGAGATGAATCGGCGGCTCCAGACTGTGGGCTACGTGGAGGCCACTACTCTGCGGGATACGGTGTTCGGCGCGGCGGGTGTCCGGTTGAAGGGGCATGAGTTTCATTTTTCTTCGGAGCAGGCGCTGCCACCGGAACAGGAGGCTGCCTATCCCCGCGCTTTTCGGCTGAAAAAAATGCGCCGACCTGTCCCCTATAACGCCGGATACGCCAAGGGGAATATCTTGGGTTCCTACCTTCACCTTCATTTCGCAGGCTGCCTGGACGCGGCGGCTTCCTTCGTGGCGTCCTGTGCAGACTATCGCCGACGGGAGGCTTGAGCGTGGGAAAAATTGTTTTGGTCACCGGGGGCGCCCGGAGCGGTAAGAGCCGATTCGCCGAAAGCTATGCCGCCCGCTATGGGAAAAGTGTGGCCTACATCGCCACGGCGGAAGTGTATGATGAGGAGATGGCTTTTCGCGTTCAGCTTCATCAAAAGCGACGCCCCGCTGAATGGCAGACTTACGAAGCCCCCTTTGATGCCCATAACGCGCTTCAAGAAGCGGGAGAGAAGCACGACATGATTCTCTTTGACTGCCTGACCCTCTACGTCAGCAATCTTCTCTGCTCCTTGGACAGCATCGAGGACTCGCACCGGAATTATCTCTTGGCTCAAGAAAAATTGGAGCGGCTCATTCAGGCAGCGAGAGCGCACGAGGGGACGGCGATCTTTGTCACCAACGAAGTGGGCAGCGGCATCGTGCCGGAAAACCATCTCTCCCGTGAGTATCGGGACATCGCGGGCATCGTTAACCAGTGGATGGGCCGGGCGGCGGACGAAGTGTATCTTGTCACCTGCGGGCTGGCGGTGAACATCAAAAAATTAGCGGAAAGCTGGGAGGAATGATCAGCGATGGCGACCTGTATCATGATGCAGGGAACGAGTTCTCATGTGGGAAAAAGTATCCTCGTGACGGCTCTTTGCCGCATTTTTTATCAGGACGGGCTGCACGTCGTTCCCTTCAAGGCGCAGAACATGGCGCTCAATTCCTATGTGACCCGGGAAGGCAAGGAAATGGGACGCGCCCAAGTAGCCCAGGCGGAGGCGGCAGGACTGGAACCGATGGTGGAGATGAACCCGGTGCTCTTAAAACCCACGGGAAATTCCTGCTCCCAGGTCGTCCTCATGGGAAAGCCCGTGGGAAATATGTCGGCGCGGGAATACCATAAAGGTTATTCTGTCAAACTCTTCGCTGAAGTCAAGGCGGCGCTGGCGCACCTGCAAAAAGAGTACGATGTGGTGGTCATTGAGGGAGCGGGCAGCCCGGCGGAGGTCAATCTGCGGGACAACGATATCGTCAATATGCGGGTGGCCCGCCATCTCAACGCTCCGGTGCTGCTCATCGCTGACATCGACCGGGGCGGAGCGCTGGCTTCTTTGGTGGGGACGCTGGCCCTTCTCACGGAAGAGGAGCGGGCTTTGGTCAAGGGGCTGATCATCAACAAATTCCGGGGCGATGTGGGCCTCCTCCAACCGGCGGTGGATTTTTTGGAGGAAAAAACCGGCAAGCCTGTCTTGGGCATCGTCCCTCACATTGAAAACATCGGGATCGACGATGAGGATTCGGTGTCCTTGGAGGAAAAACAGGCGGATAAAAAGGAGCGGGATCTTCATATTGCCGTCATTCGCACGCCGAAAATATCGAACTTCACGGATTTCGACTGTCTGGCGGGGGAGGCGGACGTTTCTCTCTACTATGTGACGGAGACAAAAGAATTAGGCCAGCCGGATCTCATCCTGCTGCCCGGGAGTAAGAATACGACGGAAGATATGATGTACCTGCGGGATTCGGGGCTGGAATCGGCTATTCAAACAGCGGTGGCGAAGGGAACGCCCCTCATGGGCATCTGCGGCGGCTATCAGATGTTAGGCGAGGAAATTCGCGATCCCCATCATACGGAATCAAGCTATGACGGGGTGAAGGGTATGGGGCTTTTAGAGATGACCACGACCTTCAGTCCGGAGAAGCTCACTTCCCAAGTGGAAGCGGACTGCCACGCCTGGCCTTTTTTAGGCACGAAAATCTCGGCGGCAGGGCTGAAAGGCTACGAAATCCATATGGGGGAACCGTCCTTCACTGGAACGGATGACTGCCATCCCCTGACCATCACGCGGCGGGCAGGGGAAACCTGCGCCGTGACCGAGGGAACGGGCCGCGCCGATGGGCTGATTTTCGGGACGTACATCCACGGGATCTTCGATCACGACGAGTTTCGTCGCCAGATTCTGAACGCGCTGCGGCAAAAGAAGGGACTTCCTCCTCTCACCAGCACGCGCAGCGTGGCAGCGGAGAAGCAGCGCAGCTATGATCAGTTGGCGGCCGTCGTCCGCCGCAGTCTCGACATGGATAAAATACGCGCCATCATGGGCTTGGGATCGAAATGAACGTCGGCATTTTAGCCTTCCTCATGGATTGCGTCATCGGCGATCCCCGGTCGAAGTTTCATCCCGTCGTCCTCATCGGCAAACTTATCGCCGGGCTGGAAACATGGCTGTATAGTCCAGAGGATTCCGATAAGCGAAAATTCTGGCGGGGGCTTTTTCTCATGCTTTTGGTATTGGTCATTTGCTATGGTGCCACTGCCGGTATCGTCTATGGCGTCCGCCGCCTCGGGCTCCCCTATCTTTCTTGGGGCGTGGAGGCACTCCTTCTGAGTTTTACCATTTCGCCTCGGAATTTGGCGGAGGCGGGACGGGAGATACAGAGGTATTTGGCGGCGGGAGATATAGAAGAGGCGCGGTTCAAAGTGGGGTGGATCGTGGGACGCGATACGGACAAGCTGACGGTACCGGAGATCACTCGGGCTACGGTGGAGACCATAGCGGAAAACATTGTGGACGGTGTAATTTCGCCCTTGTTTTTCTTTTTCTTAGGCGGTGTGCCGCTGGCTATGGCCTATCGGGCGGCGAATACTATGGACTCCATGATTGGCTATAAAAATGAGAAATATCTTTTTTTTGGCCGGGCGGCGGCCCGCACTGACGACGCCTGGAACTACATCCCCGCTCGGATTACGGGGCTTTTACTCGTTTTGGCGGCATGGCTCCTGAAATACGATTGGCGGGAGGCTTGGCGGATGATGCGCCGGGACGCGGTGAAACATCCCAGCCCCAACGGCGGCTTTACGGAAGCTACGGTGGCCGGGGCGCTGGGCATCCGCTTGGGCGGTCTGAATTATTATTTCGGAAGGCCTTCGTTTCGCACTTATATGGGGGAGCCGCGGCAGGAACTGTCGCCGCGGCATATTTCCGGAGCGATTCGCCTGATGTACGCGGCGACGATCCTGTTTTTGCTGGCGGCTTCTGGGTTTACATGGCTGGGGAGGGGCGGACTGTGAGGGCGTTTTTCATCGGATTGCAGTTTTTGACGCGCCTGTCTTTTGTGCGTCAGGACAACTGGACGGCGGAAGATTTTGGCCGGAGCGTCAAGTTTTTTCCCCTCATCGGGGCGGTCTTGGGGGTTATTTACGCGGGGGTCGCCTATGGGCTGCTGGTCTTTGCCCCGGCGCAAGGCATCGTTCTGCCTCCTCATGTCATTTCGGTGATCCTCTTGATCTTGCCGCCGCTCTTGACAGGAGGGCTGCACTGCGACGGTTTTATGGATACCATGGATGGCATTTTCTCTGGACGAGATCGGGAGCGCATGTTGGCGATTATGAAGGACAGCCGGGTGGGTTCCAACGGCGTCTTCGGCTTCGTCCTTCTGATGCTCCTGGAGTGGGGCATACTGCTTGATCTTTTTCCCACGCCGGGTTTTCTCGTCCCGGCACTCTTCCTCATGCCCATCATCGCTCGGCTGATGATGACCGGGGCGATCGCTCTCTACCCCTATGCCCGGCCGGAGGGCATGGGGAAGGCGTTCGCCGCCTATACCGACGGGAAAACGGTGGCTTTTGCCGGCATTTTAACGCTTGTTTTCCTCGTGCCCTTTGGCTGGCCCGCTGCCGCCGCGCTTCTTGTCAGTCTCCTCTTTACGGTATTTTTCGTGTCCTTTGTAATGAAGCAATTAGGAGGCCTGACGGGGGATATTTACGGGGCCATTACTACGCTGAATGAAGGACTGGTGCTGCTGACTTTTTTGGTCAGCGCCGCGCTCCTTCGCTGAAATGGGGCGAACGCGATTGCATATTGAGGTGAAAGTGCCCGGTTCCTGCGGGGAATTGGTGCAGGGGACGAAGGAGGGGATTCCTTTTTTAGTCACCTGTCCTATTGATCTCTACACTACCGTTACCGTAACGGACGGGGTAGGGCAGCGGCAGGGCTTTGGAGCGAAGTCCCACGCGGCGTTTCGGCGGGTTTTGGACTATTTAGGCGAAGAAGTATTTCCCTGCGACATGACCCTTGCCTCGGAACTTCCCATCGGCAAGGGGATGGCCTCCAGCAGCTCTGATATTGCCGCCGTGTGCTTCGCAGCGGCGGCCGCGTTGGGGAAGGAACTGACGGCGGCGGAAGTGTCCCGCATCGCGGCGGGCATCGAGCCGACGGACGGGGTTTTTTTCCCCGGCATCGTGCGCCTCAACCACATGACCGGCGAATGTCAGGAAAGGTTGGGGGATTTCCCGCCGCTTCGCATTGCCGTGTTCGATACCGGCGGGGCCATCAATACGGTGGAATTTCATTGCCGAGGCGACTTAGAGCGGCTCAGCCGGGAAAATGAGACACAGACGGCGGCGGCGCTGTCTCTTTTGGCGGTAAAAGAGCCGGAGGCCATCGCCGAAGCCGCCACCCAAAGCGCCTTGGCCAATCAAACCATTCTGCCAAAACGGGATCTCGAAGCCATCATAGAAACGGTGAAAGAACTGGGGGCGTTAGGAGTCAATGCCGCCCACAGCGGAACGATCTTAGGGGTGCTTTTCCCTCCGGAAACATCGGAAAAATGCTTGGAGCAGCAGGCGTTTCACATCGTGGAGCGCTATCCCCATCTGAAGTATCTCCAAGGGGTGACGCTGATCTCCGGCGGCTATTTTGTCAACAAAAGGGGATGATGGGATGAAGCGGTTCCTTCATGGTGGGAACATCTATGGAGCGGATACCCCCGCGGGCGGCTGGCTGGATTTCAGCGCCAACATCAATCCTTTGGGTCTGTCTGAGACGGTGCGGCAGGCTGTCGCGGCGGGAATTTCCCAGATCGTTCATTACCCTGATCCCGAAGGGCGCGCTCTCAAGGAAGCGTTGGCGGATCATTATGGGCTGCGCCGAGAAGAGCTTATTCTGGGAAACGGCGCGGCCGAACTTCTCTACGTCTTTTGCCACGCCGTGCGCCCGCGCCGCGTGCTGCTTCCCGTGCCCTCCTTCAGTGAGTATGAGCGGGCGGCGCTGGCGGCGGGAGCGGAGATTTCCTATTACCGCCTCGCGCCGGAACATGATTTTGCTTTCGCGGTGGAGGATTTGATTGCGGCTCTGCCGGATCACGACTGCGTTATTCTGGGCAACCCCAACAATCCCACCGGCGGACTTCTCTCCCGGGAGGCTATGGGGCGCCTTGCAGAAACGGCGAAAAAAACATCGACGACGGTGGTCGTCGATGAGTCCTTTTTAGATTTCTGCCCTGAAGAGGGCGGTTACACGGTGCGGGATCTTGTATCCCGATTGGACAATCTCCTCGTACTTCGGTCCCTGACGAAATTCTACGCTATCCCCGGCCTGCGGCTGGGTTTTGCCGCCGCTCATCCGGCGCTGGTCAAGCGCTTAGAGGAAAGTAAAGACCCGTGGAATGTGAACCTATTGGCGCAGAAGGCCGGGGTGGCAGCGCTTGGCGATCATGCTTACCAAAGGGCGGCGCGGGATTTTGTCGAGCAGGAAAAACTTTGGCTGGCCGAGGCGTTGGCGGCCATCCCCGGCCTCACGGTATTCCCCCCCACGGTGAACTTTCTCCTGCTGCGTCTTGCCGAACCATGGCCGGCGGCGGAGGAGGTCTGCGCTGCCATGCGCCAGCGGGGGATTTTGCTTCGGGACTGCTCTAACTACCCCGGCCTCGACCATCGCTATATCCGCGCAGCGGTGCGCCCTCGGGAAGAAAACCGACGGCTCATTGAGGCGTTTCGGGCGTGCTGGCCCTTTGAGGCGTAGGTGCGTGGGGGGCTATTCCTCTTTTTTGATAGCGGCCTATTTGTTCGGCGTGTGGTAATCGCATTTTTGACATTGTGACAACGTGTTTTCGTTATCTTCCCGATGATACGCGCCAGGCCATTGACAAATGGTTTGCAGGATGGGGAGGACGGACTGTCCTTTTTGGGTAAGTTCATATTCGACCCGGGCGGAATTTCATTGAACTGCTGACGCCGGACAATATCATCGACCATCAGCTCTTTCAGCGTGGAGGCCAAAACGGCATCGGTGATATTGGTCATTTCCTTTCGCAGGGTGCTGTAACGCAAAGTGCCCTTTTCTGCCAACACGCAGATTACCCGGGATTTCCACTTGCCGCCGAAAGCTGTCAGCCCGTATTCCAAGGGACAGCGAATATCCTTCTCTAATTTTGGTGTATACATGCCTTCCTTCCCCCCTTTTTCCTTGCTTCCCAATTATAAACGGAACTTGGATTTTTCCAGTTGCTATGAAATTTATGAGTGGCTCATAAATTTGCTTATATGTTCCTTTACCAAAGTTCTGGCGTTATACTGAACGTGTGCTCGATCGTGAGCCAATACACAAAACGGAGGTAAGGACAATGAACGTAAAAGCCTATTTGAAGATCACCATGAAGATTGCGTAATGCCGCGGAAAAAGTTTACACCGACTACCGGCAGCCGTTTTTGGATACCATCAAGGGAGCGCTGACGAAAGACCTTCTCCTGCGGGAGGAAGACGTGCAGGTGCTTCACGGATTCGACAGCGCGGCACACGCCAAAGCGTACCTCTCCAGCGCTATGTTCCAAAACGACGTCTTCGTCGGCTACCCCCCCTGGAGCGGCGAGCCGGAGGTCAAGATCTACACCGTGGCCTGAGCCGTCAAGGGGCAGGGGGTAGAACCATACATGCGACATAAAAAGAGGACGGTTGCACAAAGCATACGCTTTGGCGACAGTCCTCTTTTATGGAAGGGATACGGTGGTTCTTTTGTAGTGCTCAGAAGGAAAAATCGCGGTGCGATACGCGGCGGACGGCGGCTTCTAAAAGCTCAGTGCCGCGCACGATGTCGTCGAGGGAGGCGTATTCGGCGGGGTTGTGGCTGATGCCGCCCCGGCAGGGGATGAAGAGCATCCCCGTGGGGCAGCGCGCCGCCCAGTGCATGGCGTCGTGCCCTGCGCCGCTGGGCATCCGGCGAAAGGAGTGGCCCGCTTCTTGGCAAAGTTGACTGAGGAAATTCACCACGGCGGGAGCGATCATGACCGGAGATTCGTCGGTGAGCATTTTGATGTCATAGGGGAGATGACGCCGCTCGCTGCTGGCAGCGATTCCCGCCTTGAGATCGCGAACGACGGTGTCCTTCGTTTCGCGGGAGATGCTGCGGATGTCGATGCCAAGGGTGACTTCGCCGGGGATGACGTTCATCGCGCCGGGGGATACTTGGATGACGCCCACGGTACCGATGGCAGGCGGTTCTTTACAAGCGGCGGCTAACTTTTCCACCAAAAGGATGATTTCGGCGGCGGCGCAGCTTCCGTCTTGACGCATGTTCATGGGGGTCGCGCCACTGTGATCAGCGTGCCCGTGGAGGTGGACGCGCAGACGGGTGGGGGCGGCGATGCCGGTGACGACGCCGATAGAGCATTGTGTGGCTTCCAGTACCTTGCCT
>CAJPQU010000037.1 GCA_905372875.1 uncultured Schwartzia sp.
CCTCTTCTTCATGGCCCTCATGCTGCTCGTGGGCTTTTGGGTGCGCTATCAGCAGCGGGCCGGGCTGGCGCAGAATTTCGTGGCGCAGTATTTCATCGGCAATCGGGAATTGGGCGGCTTCGTGCTGGCCATGACCACGGTGGCGACGTACAGCTCGGTGAGTTCCTTCGTGGGCGGTCCGGGCATGGCTTGGAAGGTGGGCTTTGGCTGGCTCTACATGGCCATCGTGCAGGTGACGGCCATCTTTTTGGTCTTAGGCATTTTCGGCAAACGGGTGGCGATCCTGTCCCGGCGCTTCAAAGCGGTGACGGTGGTGGACATCCTCCGGGAGCGCTTTCAGTCGGATGCTTTGGCAGGGACGGCAGCGTTCATCATCGTGCTGTTTTTCTGCGGCACCATGACGGCGCAATTCGTGGGGGGCGCGAAGCTCTTTGAGACGGTGACGGGATACAGCTACACGGCGGGGCTGACGCTTTTTGCGCTGGTGGTGGTGGCCTATACCGCCGTAGGCGGCTTTCGGGCGGTGGCACTGACGGATACAGCCTGCGCGGTGATGATGATGGCGGGCATCGTTCTTCTTCTGTACCACATTTTAGAAGCGGGGGGCGGCTACGACGCCATCATGACGCACATCGCGGTGCATCATCCGGCGATGCTTGAACCGCTTTCGGCGGGGGATATGCCCCTGGGGCTGTACTTTACCCAGTGGCTTTTGGTGGGGATCTGCACCATCGCTCTCCCCCAGTCGGTGGTGCGGGGCATCAGCTATCGGGATACGAAGAGCCTGCATCGCGCCATGATGATCGGCACAGTGGTCATCGGTTTTATGACGGTGGGGGTTAATCTCACAGGGATTTTGGCCCGGGGCGTTTTGACGGAAGACTTGGCCGTCTATGGCGGCGTTGACTACATCATCCCCCGCACCATCACGGCTACGATGCCGCCCCTCTTGGCGGGCGTCGCCATCGTGGGGCCCTTAGCTGCCTCCATTTCCACCATCTCCAGCCTTCTTTTAGTGGCGTCCTCAGCCATCGTCAAGGACGTCTACCTGCACCACAAGACGAAGCGGGGGGAAGCTGTGACGGATGGGCGGCTGCGCCTTTTGAGCATGGCGACGACGGCGGTCATCGGCGGCGCGGTGTTCACCATTGCCCTGGCGCCCCCCAGCGTGATATGGATCATCAACATGTTCGCCTTCGGCGGGCTGGAAACGGCGTTTTTCTGGACGCTGCTCTTCGGCCTGTTCTGGCGGCGGGCCAATACGCTGGGAGCGCTTCTCTCCACGGTGGGGGGCACGGCGGCCTATTGCCTGACCCAAGGGCTGGGCTTTAAGATCATAGGACTTCATCAGATTACCATCGGAATCACCGCATCCCTGCTCTTTTTCCTCTTGGGGGTGTATGTAGGGCGGCCGACGGAGGCGAAGGTGCTGGCGGTATTTTTCCCTACGAAGGAACGGCAGGAGACGTGTTCCCTCGTTGAAGGCGCGCGGGGTTCGAGAGTTTGATACAATATTGAGAAAACAGAGGCGAGGCGGGATGGCCAGGAGAGGCGTTTGGGCGGAAATTTCTTTAGGGGCGCTGCGGCGCAATCTGCGGATGATACGGACAAAGATCGCCGGCGGGGCGAAATTCTGCGCCGTAGTGAAGGCGAATGGCTACGGTCACGGCGCAATCGCCGTGGCCCAGGAGGCGGTGCGGGCGGGGGCAGACTATTTGGCGGTGGCGGTCTTGGATGAAGCCATGGAACTTCGGCGGGCGGGGTTTACCACGCCGATCCTGCTTCTCGGCCCTACCACGGCGGAAGAGGCGGATACCGTCGTCAGCTATGATGTGACCCAGGCGGTGGCGACGGTCAAGGCGGCGGAGACATTGAGCGCGGCGGCGCTTCGCCAGTATAAGACGGCGAAGGTTCATTTGGCCGTCGATACGGGAATGGGTCGCATCGGCGTCTATCCCGAAGCGGCCGGGGAGGCCGCCGCTGCGATGGCGGCGCTTCCCGCCGTGGAATTGGAAGGGATGTTTTCCCACTTCGCCTTAGCTGACGCTCGGGATAAAAGCTACGCCAAGGAACAGTTCTACCGCTTTCAGCGCGCCATGGCAGAAGTTGAGGGGCGGGGGATTACGATTCCGATCCGCCACATCGCGAACTCAGCGGCGATTTTGGAAATGCCGGAAACCCATTTAGATATGGTGCGGGCGGGGATCATTCTCTACGGTCTCTGGCCGTCGGAGGAAGTGCGGCGCAGCATCGACCTCTGCCCTCTGATGACGGTCAAGGCGAAGATCACCTATGTGAAGGATTTTCCCCAAGGAGAGACTATCAGCTATGGCCGAATTTTCACCGCTCCTCGGGACATGCGCGTCGCTACGCTCCCCCTCGGCTACGCTGACGGCTATACCCGTCTCTACACGGGCAAGGCCTCTGTGGAAGTGAAGGGGCGCCGGGCGCCGGTGGTGGGGCGCATCTGCATGGATCAGTGCATGATCGACGTCACCGACATCCCCAACGTCGCCGTGGGCGATACCGTCACGATCTTTGGCTCGCCGACGCTCCCCATCGACGAAGCCGCCGCTTGGCTCGGCACTATCCACTACGAAGTCGTCTCCATGATGGCCCCGCGCATCCCAAGGGTGTATGTGGAATAGGAGATATCGCGGAACGGGGAGAGCGGAAAAGAGAGAGGCGTGTGCCACATGGACACGCGCCTCTCTCTTTTGATAAGCATAAAAACAGTATGGCTGATGTGGTGGATAGGGGACGCAGGATAAGCGTATCGCTTTTACACCAGTCCGACCTTGGCAAAAAAGGTGCGGTAATATTCCGCCTTCTTTACCAATTTCATGGGATAGGCCCGAGAGGTCGAGGGAAGGCGCGTCACCGACAATTTTCGGCCGTCGTACTCTGTCTCCGTCGTCTCACCTAAATGGAAATCCTTGTATTTCAGTCCTAAAATGCTAAAGAGGATCTCCGTCGCTTTGCCGCCTGTGGTGCAGATATGACGGCACTTGGGGATTTTCTTCAGCACCGCCGCCAAATCCACCTTCTCCACTACGTCCAGAAATTCATCCGAAGCGTTATCATGCTCCCGTAACGCTCGCCGGACCGTCGGGCACGAAGCGATCCCCTTCGCCGTCAAAAACGCTTTGATTTTATCCGCGTCAAAAGCCTTCTCGTTCTCCTTCTGGAAGTGCTGGGCATCGTCAAAAAATACCAGCCCATACACTCGCCACATATCATTCTGGAAATTCGGATAATGAAATTGCATTGACCTCTTTTCCACCTTCGGCGGAAACGTCCCCATCATCATCACCGTCGCCGCCTTAGGCAAAAACGGCGGAAACGGCCGAACTTCAACATTTGGCATGTAGATCATCCTCCTGTATGGTTCTTTTGATTTTATATCGCACAGTGGCGGAGCGAAAGGCGATATAGACACTTATAAGTCTTTCGTTATCGTTTTGTCAAAAGTAATGATGACACCATTCAATTTTCTGATCTTATCGTCATCAATTTTGGTAATTTCATTGTATCCCACGGCGGCATATAAGTCAAATTCCGACGAATCCATATTGGTAGAGATTTTGTTTGCGCCGAATTTTCGGGCGTTGGCTTTTATATGTTTAATGATTGCCGTATGGAATCCGGTTGTTTGTCGACATGATCGACATAAACAGTATTGATACACACCGTTGTATCAGCATACTTCTCTGATAACCATTGCCGCAGCATTTGGTTTTTTTAGAATAAAGCGGAGGACATACCTGCTTGGGAAGTTAGATCGAAGGGTTGTTCTAATTTATCTGAGATATCCAATTCACAGCAGTCGTTCGGCCTCCAATATTCCGCTGCTATGACGATGGCCGTATCTTTGCTGGTTCCAACTGGAACATGTAACTGGGGAAGAAAATCCTCAGGTTTTGTCCAATACGAAATTCCTTTTTTCTACAAGGTTACTGCTCAAACACGTATCGGCCCTAAAAAGGCATAATACGCCGTATGTGCCGTCGATGATCGAAAGGGCATCGTTTTATTTCGCTGTACACATAATCGCTGTAAAGGGCGATGCCGATATGTGTCGGGACGATCAAGGATTCCTCAATCATCCACTCCGTCCCGGCCGGCATTTTCCCATCACCGAAAATATTCGCCAGAAACGCGCGGGTAAATGTTTCTCTGTCCGATGTGTAGTTTTTAACGAAAGCATTAAACCCTACAGCGTCATGATCCCTCATGCTGTGGCAGTTGTCGCTGCATTCCATAACAATAAAATACACTATCCCTCTCATCCATTACACCGATACTTTGTGAATAATCAGTTTTCCGAAGTGGTTTAACACCGTAGTATTTAGCCACAAATTCATTTGTGGGATTTGAGGTTTCTACACTGAAATCATTTTCAAATAACCATGCATGATAATTTTTAAGTGCAGGAGGATAGCCCATTATTTAAAAGGACATCATAGTTGCTTGTTGAAATTCTATTTCTTCTAAAAGATTAATCACATACTTTTCAGTAGGATCAAGTCTGTATCCATCAACCGACATTTCGTTTTCTATGCTGCCACTAAGATTAATTTTTTTCATATTTCTCTCCGTAATATTATTATTCTTTTGGTACTGCCTTCGCATATGGTTGATCTTGTGATATATAATCATCTATGGTTAAAAATGATCTGCCCAATTCATTTATACTTAAAGTCAACATATATTCAGCTACTTCTCCTGAATGGTTAATGCTACGCATCGGACTTAATTTTTTTCGAAATTCTTCAAATGAATCTCCAACAATAAGCCATTCTTCATCCTCTTTATCATAATAACACTGATCTTCATGCCATAGTAATTCGTCTTCTTCCATATAAAAATCTTCATCAGCTTCAAAATCTGCCCAAGGGAACAACTTAGGAAAAACTTTTGTGTAAGGGGTAAAAGGAAAATAATATAGATATAAATATCTCTTTTCGTTTTCTCCATCATCAACAATCAATTCGGTCTTTCCTTTGCCACTACTTTTGTTTACCCACTCTGTTGAATGAAGTTTAACTGTTCCGCCATCTTTAATAATCTGAATGAATTTCTTTTGAGACAACAAAAAGTTATAATTTAAAACATGTTTTGGTAGGTTGGGAAAAGAAAGGAGTTTTTCATTTGATGAACGATTTAAAAATGCCTGCGAGGTAGGAACTTTAACAAAAAATCCCTTGCCTCTACCTCCTTTTGTTCTTTTGATAGTTTTATCAGTTAATTTCTGCCAAATGCACATATCATCATCTGGATTATATAAAACCACAATACACGGTAATGAATTTGTAGTCCAATAATTATATTGTCTCTCATTTATATCTCTAAAAACTATATAATCATCTTTTTTATCCTTGAACCAACTGGAGCCTGATTTGATTTGCAATGCTAAAAGTTGTCTGTTTTTTCCAGACTCATCAACAAATTCCATATGAGCATCGATGCCGATATCATCAACTGGTTGTTCTCTAAATATCCATTTATTACGCACAGCGATTTCAGCACAATGATGAACTCCTATGCGTTCAATCGTATTAGCCATAAAAATACCTCCGCCTTTTATATTAGCAGGTAAATATCAATATATAAATAGCTTTAAGAATAACAAGATATCACAGACATTAGAAATTCAGAGCTTCGCTTTTATCGACTTATATCAAATCCACATAAGTCTCCCACTAAAACGATGAAGGGCTTTTAGAAACAATTAACTTAAATTCAACAACTCCCTTTCAGACCTACTTTTTCTTGCTTTTAGTATCAAAACAGTATCACTCAAGAGTATTTTGCACCGTTTAATCGCTAAAACCCTCTGTTTTCAACGTCTCTACCGCAGTATCATATTTACTCTGTCACTCAAACTCAATCGTCGCGGGGGGTTTGGTGGTGCAGTCGTAGAGGACGCGGTTGATGCCTTTGACTTCGTTGACGATGCGGTTGGCGACGGTCTGGAGGACGGGCCAGGGGAGGGGGGCGCTTTCGGCGGTCATGAAGTCGGTGGTAAGGACGGCCCGGAGGGCGATGGCGTAGTCGTAAGTGCGGCTGTCGCCCATGACGCCGACGGAGCGCAGGTTGGTGAGGGCGGCGAAGTATTGGCCTAAGTCGCCCGCGATGCCGGCCTTGTCGATTTCCTCGCGATAGATGGCGTCGGCGTCCTGGACGATTTTGACTTTTTCCGCGGTGACTTCGCCGATGATCCGGATGCCGAGACCGGGGCCGGGGAAGGGCTGGCGGCGGACGAGGCGTTCGGGAATGCCAAGCTGGCGGCCGACTTCCCGGACTTCGTCTTTGAAGAGGAGACGCAGGGGTTCTACGATTTCTTTGAAGTCCACATGATCCGGCAGACCGCCGACGTTGTGATGGGATTTGATGACGGCGGATTTGCCGAGGCCGCTTTCGATGACGTCGGGGTAGATGGTGCCCTGGACGAGGAAATCGACGCGGCCGATCTTTTTCGCTTCCCCTTCAAAGACACGGATAAATTCTTCACCGATGATCTTGCGCTTCGTTTCGGGATCGGTGACGCCCTTAAGCTTGGGGTAGAAGGTTTCGTGGGCATCTACGCGGATGAAGTTCAGGTCGTAGGGGCCGTCAGGGCCAAACACCGCCGCCACTTCGTCGCCTTCGTTTTTCCGCAGGAGGCCGTGATCGACGAAAACGCAGGTGAGCTGGCGACCGATGGCCTTGGAGAGGAGAACCGCCGCCACAGAGGAATCGACGCCGCCGGAGAGGGCGCAGAGGGCCCGCCCGGTACCGATCTTCGCCTTGAGGTCGGCGACGGTGCGGTCGATGAAGGTGTCCATTTTCCAATCCCCAGTGCAGCCGCAGATGGTGTGGACAAAGTTTTGGAGCATAGTTTTTCCCTCGGCGGTGTGGAGCACTTCGGGGTGAAATTGGACGGCGTAGAGGCCCCGGGCGCTGTCTTCCATGGCCGCGACAGGGCAGACCGGCGTCGTTGCCGTTATCCGGAAGCCTTCCGGCACAGAAGCAATATAGTCGGTGTGGCTCATCCAAGCGATGGTTTTTTCCGCCACGCCGGAAAAAAGCCGTGAATCCGGCGTGGTGACGGTGATTTCGGTTTTGCCGTATTCGCTGACGGGGGCGGCTGCCACCTGTCCCCCAAAGGCGTGGGCCATGAGCTGGCTGCCGTAGCAGATGCCTAAGACCGGCACGCCGAGAGAAAAAATTCCCTTGTCGTAGGGAAGAGCCGTCGCGCCGTAAACGCTGTTGGGGCCGCCGGTAAGGATGATGCCTTTGGGGTGCTTCTCCTTGATGGCCGCGATATCCAGCGCATAGGGATGCACTTCGCAGTATACGCTGCATTCCCGCACCCGGCGGGCGATGAGCTGATTATATTGGCCGCCGAAATCCAGCACTAAAATCATTTCATTCGTCAAAATCATGCGCCTCCTCCGCGTTCCAGTCGGGGTGCTCCGCTAAGAAAGCTTCCGCCGCCTGCTCGCAGGTCGTATAGGAAAAGCCGCGGCGATAAAGGAAGACCTTCATCTTTTCCCGCGGCGTCGCCGTTCGAAATTTTTGGGCAAGGCATTTTTGGGCCGAGCCTTTTTCCCGCTCGGCCGTGTCCTCCGGCACGCAGGCGGTCACCAGCGCGGAAGGGAATCCCCGCTGGAGGAGCTTTTGGCAGATCTGCCGCAGACTCAGGGCGCTGCCTTCGTAAAAATACTGAAATTCCCGCTGACAGGCTGCCTCGTCGTCTAAATAGTGTTTTTCCGTGAGGCGCGTCAAGGCGGCCTCAATCTCCTCCGCCGGATAGCCGTGGCGCTGGAGCTTTTCCCGGAGTTTGGCGGTGCTGTGTTCCTGCCGGGCCAAAAGCTCCACGGCTTTGTGGAGGGCCGGCGGTTTAGGCTTTTTCATTCTTGGCAGCAGCTGCTGCGGCCGCTTTTTCCGCTTTGGCGGTGGCTGCCGCTAATTTCGCGTCGGCTTTTTTCTCCGCTTCCGCCTGCTTTTCTTTCAGCTTGTCCATGACCTTGGTTACCAATTCTTCGTAGAAAGTGGGCTGCTGGCGCAGCATGTCCTTCACCGTTTCCCGGCCCTGGCCGAGGCGGCTGCCGTTGTAGGAATACCATGATCCGCTTTTATTCAGGATATCTAAATCCGCGGCCATGTCGATGACGCAGCCTTCCCGGGATACGCCTTCGCCATACATGATGTCAAACTCGCACATCTTGAAGGGGGGGGCCACTTTATTTTTCACGATCTTGACCTTGGTGTGGTTGCCGATGCTTTCCGTCCCCTGTTTGAGGGCTTCTCCTTTGCGGACGTCGATGCGGATGGTGGAGTAGAATTTGAGTGCCCGCCCGCCGGTGGTGACTTCCGGGCTGCCGTAGGTGACGCCGACTTTTTCCCGGATCTGGTTGATGAAGACGGTGACGGCTTTGGAACGGCTGATGAAGCCGGTGAGCTTGCGCATGGCCTGGCTCATGAGCCGCGCCTGCAAGCCCACATGAGAGGCCCCCATGTCGCCTTCAATCTCTTCTTTGGGGACTAAGGCCGCCACGGAGTCCACGACGATGATGTCAATGGCGCCGCTTCGTACCAGCGCTTCGACGATCTCTAAGGCCTGCTCACCGTTGTCCGGCTGGGAAATTAGAAGGTTTTCCGTATCGACGCCTAATTTTTTCGCGTAGACCGGGTCAAGGGCGTGCTCGGCGTCAATGAAGGCCGCCAGGCCGCCGCGGCGCTGAGCCTCCGCGATCATGTGCAGCGTCACCGTCGTCTTGCCGGAGGATTCCGGCCCGTACACTTCAATGATGCGTCCCCGAGGAAGCCCGCCGACCCCCAGCGCCACGTCCAGCGGCAGGATGCCCGTGGGAATGACTTCCACATTCATGTTAGCTGTGGCCTCGCCTAAGCGCATGATCGACCCTTTGCCAAAATCTTTTTCGATCTGTTTCAGTGCGTTTTCCAGTGCTTCCTTTTTATCCATGCGACACTCTCCTTCTCCCAGGGTGTTACCCGTTAATATCTTTATTTTAGCGCATTTTCCCGTCATTGTATAGAGGCGCGGCGCATTGGTTTTTGACAGCGTGCAGCAGGAAAGTCTTACCGTTTTCGCTGCAGGCGAAAGTTTGGACGCGGGAAACGGGAGAGGATTTTTGCCGGATTTTGGCAGCGCTTGTCACTTTTGTTACCGTTTAGGCGATGGGAGTTTGCTAAAATAAAGATGAAATCGCGGTTTTGCCGCGGGGAAACGATGGCAACGGACAGAGAGGATGGTCAGTCGTGAGCGAGATATTAAAGAACATCAAAAAGGCGGAAGTTTTGACGTTGCAAGATTTAGTGGCCTATACCGAGGGCCAGGTGGTGAGCAAGACGCTGATCCAGAATACAGGGTTGGGGATCACGCTGTTCGCCTTTGCCAAGGGCGAGGGGATCAGTACCCACGAATCTAAAGGCGACGCGTTCGTAACGGCGCTGGACGGGACGGGGGAGATCACCATCGACGGGGAAAAATACGAGCTTACCGCGGGCGAGTCCATCGTCATGCCCGCCAATCATCCCCACGCGGTTTACGGAAAGGAAAATTTTAAAATGCTGTTGGTGGTCGCTTTTCCCGAAGCGTAAAGGGAAAAGCGATTCGGAACAATCGAGGGGCAGCCCGGTTCGGCGGAACGTTTTCGCCGGATCGGGCTGCTGTTTTTGTGTGCGGCGTGATTGCGCCCGTCGCTGCTGCCCTGGGGATGCGTCCTGCGTTGCCGGGGAAGAAGCGGATCCATCGGTTAAAAATATTTGAAACGGCTTTCCCCGGTGCGAGAACCTCTGTCCCGCGGCGAATTTCTATGCTATAATAAAAATATTCTTAAAAGCGAATGGATATCGTCATGGAAAGAGGTTTGCCGATTTCTTTCAGTCTGGCGGGTTATGATATTCCGATAATGAGGAGAGGATGCGGGTCATGATTCAGATGAAGGACGTTTCCAAGGTATACGAAAATGGAGCGGTGGCCCTTGAGCATGTCAATGTTTCCATTGAGAAGGGCGATTTTGTATTCATTGTGGGGGCCAGCGGCGCGGGAAAATCGACGTTCATCCGGCTGCTTTTTCGGGAAGTGCTGCCTTCGGGCGGGGCGCTGACGGTGAACGGGCATGATGTCGTTCACATGGCGCACCGTGAGGTGCCGTATCTGCGGCGGGGACTGGGGGTCATCTTCCAGGATTACCGGCTGCTTCCGGATAAGACGGTGTTTGAGAACGTGGCTTTTGCCATGCAGGTCATTGAAGAGCCCCGGCGGCGTATTCAGCACAGCGTGAATGCGGTGTTGGATATCGTAGGGCTGCGGGATAAATATAAGTGCTTCCCGTCTCAGCTTTCAGGGGGCGAACAGCAGCGGGTGGCGGTGGCCCGCGCCATCGTAAACAATCCGGCCATCGTCATCGCCGACGAACCGACGGGAAATCTTGACCCCGACACTTCCTGGGAGATCATGGATATCTTTAAGCGCATCAACGGCGGCGGCACCACCATCGTGATGGCGACCCATGACAAACAAATCGTGGACGCGATGAAGAAGCGGGTCATTGCCATTGAAGACGGGCATATTGTCCGCGACGAAGTGCAGGGGGTATACGGCTATGAAAATTAGGACGAGCGAATACGTCGTCCGCGAGGTCTTCTTTTCTCTGCGCCGCAACAGCTGGATGGCTTTCGCCTCCATCGGCACAGTAGCGGTGTCTCTCTTTATTTTCGGTATGTTTCTCATCATTGTGATGAATATGAATAAAATGGTGGATGCGCTGGAATCCCAGGTGGAGATCAGCGTCTATCTCAAGGATGAGACGACCCAGCAGCAACGGTCCCAGGTGGAGGCGAGAATTCGCGGGATACAGGGCATCGAACGGGTGACGTTCGTGGATAAGGAAACGGCCATGACACGATTCAAGGAACGGCTGGGGGATCAGCAGTTCCTTTTGGACGCGCTGGGGGAGGCAAATCCGCTGCCCGATTCCTTTGAAGTGGTGGTGCGGCAGCCGGATATGGTGAAGACGGCGGCCGCCGCTATCGCGGCGCTGGACGGCGTGGAGACAGCAAAGTACGGGCAGGACGTAGTGGAGCATCTCTTTGATATCACGCGCCTCGTCCGCCTCTTTGGGGTCGCTCTGATGGCGCTTTTAGCGGGGGCGACACTGTTCATCATTTCCAACACCATCCGCCTGACGGTCATCGCCCGCCGCAAGGAGATCGCGATCATGAAGTACGTGGGGGCGACGGATTGGTTTATCCGCTGGCCGTTCCTTTTAGAGGGCATCGTCCTGGGCTTTTTCGGGAGCATTTTAGCTTTCGTGGCCTTGCGGCTGACTTACGGGATGATCACGGCGAAGGTCTATGATACGCTGGCGTTCTTCCCGCTGATTCCCCTCTATCCTTTCCTCTACTATGTGGGTTTGGTTCTGCTCCTTTGCGGTATGATCATCGGCGCTTTGGGGAGTACGATTTCCTTAAAGCGGCTCTTAAAGGCTTGAGGGGGCGTGCCGATGAAAAGTGTGAAGCGAAAAACTGCGGCGGTAATGCTCGCTCTGACGTTCCTTGTCCAGCCTTGGGCGGTGGCCCTGGCGGACGATGACGAAACGGAGGAATTGGAACAGAAGCTGGAAGATCTGCGCCAGCAGGCGGAGGCGCAGCAGGAGAAGACGGACCGCATCCAAGGGCGCATCGATACGGTATCGGAGCAGCTGCGTCAGCTCTCGGCGGAAGTGCAGGAAGCGGAGACCGCGTATCGGGCCGTGAAGAGAGATTTAGACGCGGTGGAAGCCAAGATCGACGAAAATCAGGCGCTTTTAACGAAAACGGAAAACGAATTAGCGGATAAAATGCGGATATTGCGTCGCCGCGTGCGGGATATCTACATGAACGGGCAGATCAGCTATTTGGACGCGCTCTTTGGGGCGCAGGATTTCAAAGATTTTCTGACGCGGATGGATCTTCTCTCCCGGGTGATCCGCAGCGATTTCCGGCTGGTGCAGAAAGTGCTGGCGGACAAACGGGTCGTGGAAGCAGCCCGGGCAGATTTGGAGAAGGAGCGCAAGGTGCAGGCGACACTGGCAAAGGAAGCCGATGATCGTCAGCAGGCGCTGCGTCTTCGCAAACAGGATAAGGATCGGCTGCTGGAGAAGATGGAGACGGATAAGGAGCTTTCCCAGCAGGCCTACGAGGAGATCGTGGCGGCCTCCAAGGAGATCGAAAAGCTTATTCAGCAGAGCCGCTACCATTATCCGGGAGGGACCGGCGCAGGGGAAATGATCTGGCCCATCGTGGGGGAGATCACGTCCCCTTTCGGCTGGCGGGTACATCCCATTACCGGAGACGCGCGCTTTCACAGCGGGATAGACATCGGCGGCGATTACGGCGATCCGATCCACGCGGCGGCGGCGGGACAGGTCATCTATGCCGGATGGATTTCCGGTTACGGGTACGCGGTGATCATTGATCACGGCGGCGGGATATCCACTTTGTACGGGCATAATGAAGCGCTGGCGGTCAGCGAGGGGCAGATGGTGGCGCAGGGGCAGGTCATCGCTTACTGCGGCTCCACGGGAAATTCCACGGGTCCCCATTGCCATTTTGAGGTGCGTGAGGGCGGCGAGCCGGTGAATCCTTTAGGGTATTTGTGATGTGAGACGGTTGTCTCGTAAAAGAGTGCAAGACGGGTGATAACATTTGGGGCAAAGAGGGAATTGGAAATATTTTTTTGGTGGCGTTTTGGCGGCGGGATTGGCTGTTGTCATTGGTTTCGCGGCGCTGATCTGGGCGCTGGATCTAAACCTGGGGAAAGCGGTGCAGATGACGCGTTTCCTTGCCACTATGCGCTATGTGGAAACACAGTATGTGGAAGAAGTGGATACCGCCAAGCTCATGGACGGGGCGATCACCGGCATGGTGAAATCCTTGGGCGATCCCTATTCGCTCTATCTGAGCCCCGAGATGTATCAGAAGCTGAAAAATCATGCCAACGCGCAATTCGGCGGCATCGGCGTGGTCATGGGATTTGAGGATGGAGTCAATATCCTGTCCGTCATGCCGGGGACGCCGGGCGAAGCGGCGGGATTAAAAGTGGGGGATAAGATTTTAGCTGTGGACGGCATTCCCACGGAAGAGCTGGGACGAGAAGAAGTGGCCCTTCATATCCGGGGAGAGGTGGGAACGGCGGTGACGCTGACCATTCGCCGGGCCGGCGAGGAGGCGAAGGACTACGTCATCACCCGCGAGTACATTCACGTGCGCACGGCGGCTGGACAGATGCTCCCCCAGGATATCGGCTACATCCGTATCACCTCCTTTGCGGAGAATACGGCGGAGGAGTTTCGGGAGACGTATGAGACGCTGACGGCGAGCGGGATGAAGGGGATGGTTTTGGATCTTCGGGCCAATCCCGGGGGCTATATCACCTCCTGTGTGGATATTGCCAAATGGCTGGTTCCCAAGGGGGTTATCGTATCCGTCGTGCAGCGGGACGGCACGCGGCAAGAGTATGATTCGACCCTGACGGCGCCCTTCGGCCCCATCGTCGTTCTCATCGACAACAACAGCGCCAGCGCGTCGGAAATTTTAGCCGGGGCGTTGCAGGATACGGGGGCGGCCACTTTGGTGGGGGAGACTTCGTACGGGAAAGGCTCCGTGCAGATGGTCATGCCCATCCCGGGCGAGGATGACGCGGTGAAGCTCACCGTGGCGAAATATTATACGCCGAAGGGGCGCAGCATTAACGGGACTGGGGTTGAGCCCGATGTTCCCGTTGCCCAGGAAGAAGGCGCGACGGAAGACGCGGCGCTGAAAAAAGCATTGGAAATTTTAGGCGAGAAGCTGAAAGCAGCGTCGACGCCCGCCTCTTAATGGAAAATCGTCAAAGGAAGGACAGGCTTTTTTTCGTTTCGTAGAGCAACGGGAGCGGCTTGTTTGGCTTTTGTGCGGGGCAATCTGGCGGATGAGGAGGGGCCAATCATATGGGGGACAGCGAGCGGGACGCGGCGGCGCGGCAGCGGCGGATTGCGGCGGCGCGGCGGGAACAAGGCAAGATCAACGGCCATCTTCGCGGGGCCTTCCTGGCGATGATGGCGGCGTTTCTCGTTCTCACTGTCCGCTATGGTTGGCTTCAGTTGGTGCGGGGCGAGGATTTGGCGGCCCGTGTCCATCATGAGTCCGGCGAGGCGGAAGTGGTGCAGTCGCCGCGGGGGGCGATTCTGGACCGAAACGGCAAGGAAATGGCCGTGAGCCTGATGATGAAATCCCTCTTCATTGATCCGAATAACGTGGACAACGCGGCAGACGTAGCGAAAAAACTTTCGCCGCTGGTGGGCCTTTCCGAGC
>CAJPQU010000038.1 GCA_905372875.1 uncultured Schwartzia sp.
CCGCCACATTGGCTGCCCGCGCTGCCGCCGAAAGGCCATGCTGCGGCAGTGTCGCCCGGGTACGCGAGAGGGCACGGCGCCATGTCCAGCCCTGCTTTGTCAGCCAATCGCGAAAGATCAGTTCCGTCTGATTGAAGCCTCGTTCCTTTTCCCGCGTGGGAAAGAGGGGAACAGGCACAGCGATGGCGCCGGCCGTGGGGGAAAGGGGGATGCCCGCGGCCGCGGCGCGGAGAAAAGTTTCAATATACGGGAGCCGGTCGCGGCGCCCCCGATATTTGAGCGACAGAATGAGATCTCGCAAAGCCGTATGATAGCGGCCTAAAGCCCACGCCTGCCGAAGGACGGCACGCTCCATTTCTCCCAGGGGAATACGTCGGGGTGTAAGCGTCCGCCGCAGGCAGTCCTGACACCAGCCGCCCCGCCCTCCCACTTCCCGCCCGCAACTGGGACAGCGGGAAGGAAAAAGAAAATCCCAAAGGACGGAAAGCATGGTCTTCATCCTTCCAACGCCTCGGCTAAGCGTTCGGCCAAAAGCGTGTAGCGGCGCCGAGTGCGGTCGTTTTCCACCGCCGTTTGCAGCGCTCCCCGGCTGCCCAGCAGGATAACCCGTTCCCTCGCCCGTGTTACCGCAGTGTAGAGAAGGTTGCGCTGGAGCATGATCCGATGCCCAGGCAAAAGGGGCAGCAAAATGACGGGATATTCACTTCCCTGGCTCTTGTGAACGCTCATGGCATAGGCAGGCGCCAATTCGCTCAGTTCATTGGCCGCATAATCGGACGTGAGGCCCCCCTCAAACAGCACCCGCAGTTTTTCCTCATCGATGGCCGTGACGCGGCCTGTATCCCCATTAAAAACCTTTTTTTGATAATTGTTCTTCGTCTGCATGACCTTGTCCCCGACGCGATAAGTGAACCAGCCGCCGGCGCACTCCTCTCGGTCAATGTCCGGCGGATTCAAGGCCGCCTGCAAAAGCCGGTTCAAATTATCCACACCGGCGGCCTGTCGGTGCAGAGGCGAGAGGACCTGTACTTCCCGCCATACATCCCAACCGGCGCGAGGTAATTCTTCGGCGCACAGACGAACGATGGCAGCAGCCGTCTCTTCCTCCGTTTTCGTCTCGCGAAATTCAAAGGCACTGTCCGGCGCGCAGACGGGCATCCGCCCGGCGTTAATGGCGTGGGCATTGCGGACGATGACGCTCTCTTCGGCCTGCCGAAAGATTTCTGTAAGGCGCAGGCTGGGGATGACGTCAGAGCGCAGGATCTCCTTGAGTACCGAGCCCGGCCCCACAGAGGGCAGCTGATCCGCGTCCCCCACTAAGATGACATGACAGCCCGGCGGCACGGCGGCTAAAAAATGCGCCATCAAAACAATATCCATCATCGAAACTTCATCTAGTATGATCGCGTCAGCCTCAATGGGGGTATCGGCGTCCCGGCCAAAAGCCGCCCCCGTATCATCGGCCGCCCCCTGGGCTTCCAATAAACGATGTACCGTCGTCGCCGGGCGTCCCGTAGCCTCTGCGAGGCGCTTAGCCGCTCGACCTGTGGGAGCCCCCAAGCGAATGACGAGGCCCAATTTTTCCAAAACGGCGATCATCCCGCGCACCACCGTAGTCTTCCCGGTACCCGGCCCGCCGGTGAGGACGAAGATACCATGGCGCAGGGCCGCGGCGACAGCCTGCCGCTGTCCTTCCGCCAAGGTCAGGCCGCTGGCCGCTTCCCAATCCGCCGCTAATATCTCCGGCTCCTCTACGGTAAGAACTTCCGCCCGCTTTTGCAGGTACCGCAGGCTCTCCGCCACCTCGCTTTCCGCCCGGTAAAGATATGCCGGATAGATGAAAGTCTCTTCCCCGACGGAAGCCGCGTAAAGACGTTCATTTGCCAGGCCTTCCGTCACGGCCTCGTTCACCGCCTCCTGCCCGACGCCTAAGAGTTTCGCCCCCCGCTCGGCTAAAAGCGGTGCGGGAATACAGCAATGCCCCTCGGCAACGATGGAAAAGAGAGCGAACTCCACCCCCGCCGCCACCCGTGCCGGATCGTCGGCGAGCATATCTGCCGCCCGGGCGATGCGATCCGCCGTCATAAAGCCAAGGCCCGGAACTTCTCGGGCCAGGCGGTAGGGATCACGCGCTAATACTTCTATGGCAAAGGAACCATACTGTTTATAGATGCGGGCCGCCAACGTCCCCGAGACTCCTCGGGTCTCCAGCCAAAGCATGATGTCCCGCAGTTCCGACTGTGCCCGATAAGAGGCGGTGATCTTGCCTACCGTCTTCGGACCAATTCCGGTAACTTCCTTTAGCCGCTGAGGCGCGTTCTCCATGATATCAAGGGTCGCTTCGCCAAAGCGTGCCACGATGCGGCGGGCCATGGCGGGGCCTATCCCCTCAATCAGTCCCGAAGCCAGAAAACGTTCGATGCCGGCCGAAGTGGCGGGCATCGTCAGTTGGATGCTTTCCGCCTTGAACTGCTCGCCAAAGCGCGGATGATGAATCCATGCGCCGCCCAAAAGTACTTCCTGCCCCACCAGCGGCGCGTTGGCGGGAAGCGTCGCCGTCACCAAGCCGTGCCGGCCCTCAGGGCGCAGGCGAAAAACAGCAAAGCGGCCGTCGCCGCTCTGAAAGATTACGCTCTCTACCGACCCTTTTAGGTTCTCCATCCGCTGCCCCCTGTCCGCCGCTCATGCCCGAATCACCCTTCGTCGGACAAGGCGCCCCATTTCTCATAACGCTGTTCGATCTCCTGTTCCTTTGCCGCGTACGCCGCCGCGATGGCCGCACTCTTTGCCGGATCGCTCTGCTGCGCGGGATCGTTCATCTCCCGCTCCAAGAGGCGCAGCTCCGCCTCTGCCATGGCGATTTCCTCCTCCGCCCGGCGGATCAGCTCTTCGCGCTTGTCCGCCGCGAGCGCCGAAAAAGCTCGTTCTTCCGGCCTCGCCCCATGTTGCCTGGCCGGCGAAACCGCCGCCATTTTTTTCTTTGGCGCCGGAGGCGGAATTTTCAGCGTCTCTTCTTCCTCTGCCGCCTTTTTCCTCTGGTAATCGCTGTAATTGCCGATGTATTCGGTCAGCACGCCGTCTTCCAAGGCCAGCGTCCGATTCGTGACCTTGTCCAAAAAATAACGGTCGTGAGAAACCACTAAAAAAGTGCCGGGAAAGGCCATCAATGCCTCCTCCACCGCCTCCTTAGCGGGAATGTCCAAATGATTCGTCGGCTCGTCTAAAATGAGAAAATTCGCCCCCGTCATCATCAGTTTCAAAAAGGCCAGCCGGGCCTGCTCACCGCCGGAAAGGGCTCCGATGCGCCGCTCCACCTCGTCGCCGCGAAAGAGAAACGCTCCCAGCCACCGCCGAGCCTCTTCTTCATCCACACCGTATTCGTATAGGATTTCCTCCAAAACGGTTCGCTCCTGATGCAGCTCCGCATGCTGCTGAGAAAAATAGCCGATCTTCACCCGGCTGCCAATCTTCACGCGGCCCGTGGGAGAAGAGATTTCCCCCACTAGGAGCCGCAGCAGCGTCGTCTTTCCCGCGCCGTTGGCTCCTACCAGGGCCACACCATCCCCGCGCCGCAGGAGGAGTGAGACATTCCGAAAGACGGTGTGACCGCCGAAAACGGCGGTCACCTCCTCCAGTTCCGCCACCCGTTCGGCGCACATGGCCGGCGGATGAAAGGCGAAATAATTAAACCGCGCTTCTGCCGGGGGCAGGACGATGCGCGGCAGGCGGTCGAGCTGGCTCTGCCGCCCCCGGGCCTGCTTCGCTTTGATCCCCGCCTTATAGCGGCGGATGTAGGCCTCCGTTTCCTGAATGTGCGCCTGCTGCTTGGCGTAAGCTGCTTCCAAAGCCGCCCGGCGCGCCGTCTTCACCTTGAGAAAATAGCTGTAATTTCCCGCGTAGACCGTGACCGTCTGATGTTCCAGCTCCATGATTTTCGTCGCCACCCGATCGAGAAAAAAGCGATCGTGGGATATGAGAAGAACGCCGCCGGGATATCCCGCCAAAAAACTTTCCAGCCATTCGATCATGGCGATATCCAAGTGATTGGTAGGCTCATCCAGAAAAAGGAAATCCGGCTCCCGGATGAGCGCCCTCGCCAGCGCTACCCGCGTTTTCTGTCCGCCGGAAAGAGCGGCGACGTCACGGGCAAGATCCTCGTCCGTAAATCCCAAACCGAAAGCCACGCGGCGGATGCGGCTTTCATAATCGTAGCCTTCCAACTGCTCAAAGCGTGTTACTATCCGGCTGTACTCCTCCAAGGCCGCTTCGCCGCCCCCCGCCGCCATGGCTTTTTCCAAGGCCTGTTTTTTCTCCGCCAGACGATGAATGTCCCCAAAGACCCCCTTAAACGCCTCATAGAGCGTTCCTTCGCCCAAACGTGCCTGCTGCTCCGCATAGCCCACCGTAGCCGCGCCGTCAAAACGAATGTGCCCGGTGTCACAGGCTTCTTTCCCCAAAAGGCAGCGCAGCAGCGTCGTTTTCCCTGCTCCGTTGGCGCCCACAAATCCCACGCGCTCCCCCTTATCCACGCGAAAATTCACGTCACGGAAAAGTGTCGTCACCCCAAAGGACTTGCTGAGATTTTCCACCTGCAATCGGCTCATCGTCTGAAATCCCTTCCCACCCGCACCGTCGCCTGTGACCCATCCTCCGCGCTGATAATGATACAGGGAAACGTCATCCCGTAGAAAAGATCCACCGCCCGCGCGGGAGCCATAATGGCTGTCTCTTGCCGCGCCGTGGTATCGCCGTTTCCCACCGACACCACCGTAAAGCCCTTCTCCTGCAATTCTTTGGCGACGGCAGCGGCAGCTCCGGTGACGCCGCTCTCATTAAGCACCCGCACCTGAACATCCTGCGGCTTGGGCGCACGTTCCACCTCCACTTCCGCGGCCAAGCGGAGGGTTCCCTCCACGTCTGCCAGCCCGTGAGGAAGGCTGGCCTGATACTGCTTTGACAAATTTTCCGCCGCAGTCTTCATCGCCGGTGTGAAGGCCACGCCCATCTGGCGCGCCAAAAGTTCCCGCGCCGCCTCAATATTCGGCAGCCAATAGCCGTTCCCTTCCCACCGGCCCGGCCGCCCGGGAAGTACCTCTGCTGTCAGCCCCTGCTCGCGAATCGTCGGCAAAAGCTGCGCCATTTCTACCATATCATGCAGCGGCATATTCGTCTGTAAAAATTTCCGCATATCCTCCACGACTTCCGGCAGCCGAGGAATCACCTCGGCCGACGAGGCTTTTGTCAATACGGCCTGCAGGAATTTCTGCTGCCGCCCCAAGCGGCCGATGTCCCCTTCGTCATCCCGATACCGCACGTACGCCATAGCCCGAGCTCCATCCAAATGTTGCCGGCCCGGATAGAGATCAATGATGAGACCGCCGTTTTCCTCCCATGGATCTTCGTAATACATCCGCTTTTCCACGTCGATATCCACCCCGCCTATGGCGTCCACCGCCCAAGCGACCGTCCGCAGATCGGCGATCAGATAATAATCCATCGGTGTTCCCAAAAGTGCCTCCACCGTTTGCTGCGTCAGCACCTCTCCGCCGAGAGCGTAAGCGTGGTTGATCTTATCGTAGCCCTTCCCCTCGATCGCTGCCCGCGTATCAGGGGGAATGGACAAGATTGTGCCTCGCTTTTCCTTCGTATCCACCATGGCCAAAAAGAGGGTATCTCCCCGCCCGGCGTCGTTTTCCCGGGGATCTATCCCCACCACCATGATCTTTTTCACCGGGCCCGCGGCCATCCCGTCCTCCGCAGTTCCCGTTGGCGCGGCACCATAAGAGGCCCAGATCCCTATGCCGCCAGCCATCAGCAAAAACAGTGCCAAATACACTAACCGCCGATAACTGCGCCGCTTCCGCAATCGCTTTCTCCGCATGCTGCCGCCCCTTTCCGTTTTGTCCGTCGTTTTTTTCAGTATAGCAAAAAAAAATGTCGCCAGCAACGCACCGCCACAGCACTTTCTCCAAAGGATTCGCCCTGCCCGCGTTCGCCTTTTTCTTCTAAAGTCCCATTTCCAGCGCTCTTTTGGCAAAACCCCTCGGACGCTTGTTGTCGCCCCGCTAATCATGTTATAATGAAACGTACTTGACAGAAAAGCAAGCTCTATTTTATGAGCCGCCATTGACCGGCGGCGGAAATTGCAGGTGCCTACATGATCAATCTGCCCATAAAAAAACTGCGGCCCGGCATGGTCACAGCCCAAAGCATCTACAATACGAAAGGCGCCAGCTACCTGACCCGCGGTACGGCGGTGAACGAACAATACATCTCCCGCCTGAAGAAATTAGGCGTCACCAGTCTCGCCGTCACTTCCATGACCCCGGCCTTCACGCCGCGCCCTCCCGACGATATCATCGGGGAACAGACGCGGATCAAGGCCATTCATAAGGTATACGATACCTTTCACGAACTGGAATCTACCGGTGAGCTCAATGTCGAGCCTCTGACCGGCGTTTCGGAAAATGTCCTCAACGATATCCTTTCCAACCGGAACAATCTGGTACAACTGTCGGATCTGCGCCGCCATGATGATTATACCTTTTCCCACAGCGTCAACGTGGCCGTTCTCTCCACCATGTTGGGATCACTGTGCCGTTACTCCAAGTCCGATCTTCTTTCGCTGGTCCTGGGAGGCCTGCTGCACGATATCGGGAAAGTACATGTCCCGACGGACATCCTGACAAAAAGAGGCCGGCTCACGCCGAATGAATTTTCCCTCATGAAAATGCACCCGGAATTGGGCGAGGAAAATCTCAAGCATCTTTCTGTTCCCAATGCCGATCTTTTGGCCATCATCGCCGGACAGCATCACGAGCATTTAGACGGGCAAGGCTATCCCCGCCACCTCATGGGAGACAACATCCACCGCTTCGCGCGCATCGTGGCCATCGCCGATGTTTACGACGCCCTTACCACCCAGCGGTCGTACAAACCGGCCTACAAACCCCACATCGCCCATCGCATCATGACTCGTTGCTCCGTGGGGCAGTTTGATTTAGACCTTCTGCACCTCTTCTTTAATAACGTAGCCATCTACCCCACGGGAACCGTCCTCAAGACAACTATGGGCTACGCCATCGTCAAGAAATCGGAATTCGGGCACACCATGACGCCGCAGATCTGCATCTTCGCTGACCCAGAACAAAAACTTATTCCCCAGCCCTTCGACGTCGATCTGCGCTCCTGCCCCGGCGAAACCGTACAGACGGTGGTGGAGGATATAGATCTCTTCCCTCTCTGCTACCGGCTGAATTTCGACCCGGCACAGCTCTTAGAGAACTACGACGCCGCCAAAAACCGCGCGGAAAGCGTTCCCGATGTCTCGGCGTCCTGACGGGGCACTCGAAAAATCACAAAAGGCCGCGATTTAGAGAAGCGTCTCCGACGACGTTCTCCCGACCGCGGCCTTTTCCCTTTTTTTCCCTGATGCCACCCATCCCCGTCATAGACAAAAGCTTTCCCTGCGCCTCGTCCCGACTGTTCCATCCCCCTTGCCTATGGCTGTTCTCCACCATATACTATAGTGACACGAATTGAGGAGGCTCTCCTATGACATCATCCCCAGCCAAAGGCGGCGCGCATTTTTACCGTGCGCTCTTCACCTCCACGTTTCTCATCAGCGCCTTCACCATAGGCGGCGGCTTTGTAATCATTCCTCTGTTAAAGGCTAAATATGTAGATGAATACGGTTGGCTAAAGGACGAAGAAACCCTAAACTTAGTGGCCATCGCCCAATCCATGCCCGGTGTCGTCGCCGTAAATGCCGCCATTCTCTTAGGTTATCGCATGGCCGGGCTGCCGGGAGCAATCGTGGCCCTCGCCGCCACCATTCTGCCGCCCCTCATTACCCTCTCCGCCATTTCCGCCGCCTACGATGCTTTTGCCACCAACCCCTATATGCAGCTTCTTCTCAAAGGAATGCAGTGCGGCGCCACCGCCCTCATCGTCAACGTCGCCATTGACCTTTGGGAAAAGCAAGTGAAAAAACGGCTGCTCCTGCCGCTTCTCCTCTTAGGTGGAACCTTCGCCGCCAATCTCCTCTTCGATATCAACATCATGCTGTTAGTGCTGATCGACGGTCTCTTCGGCCTTCTCTTTCTGCGCGACAGCCGTTACAATTAGGAGGCGCCATGATCTACTGTCTGCTCTTTTGGGAATTTGCCAAGGTGGGCCTGTTCTGTGTAGGGGGCGGCTACGCCTCCATGCCTCTCATTCAGGCCAGCGTGGTGGATACCTATCACTGGCTCACCTTAGGGGAATTCATCGATATCTTCACCATTTCCCAGATGACGCCCGGCCCCATCGGCATCAACGCCGCCACCTTCGCCGGCATGAAGGTAGCGGGGTTTGGGGGCGCCGTGGCGGCAACGCTGGGCTTTGCCGCCCCCTCGCTCCTCTTAGGCATTCTCCTGGCCCGACTTTTCTTTCGCTATGGTGATATCGGCCCCATCCGCGGCGCCTTAAACGGCTTGCGTCCCGCCGTCGTGGCCCTCATCTCGGCCGCCGGGATCAGCTTCCTCTTCTTAGCGCTCTGGAATACGGAAACACCCCCGGCCGACTGGAGCCGGATCGACCTTCGCGGCGCCCTCATCCTCGCCCTGTCCCTTGCCGCCGCCCGGCAAAAAATTAGCGTCGTCAAGCTCCTTATAGGCTCCGGCCTCTTAGGCGTAACCTTAGGCCTCTTCTTCTGAATTTTTCCTTGGGGCCCGCCTGTTTTCCCCATTACCCCAAAGCAGGCGGGCCGTCCCCTTCTCCCCATGAATCCGTTGATAAGCTAATTTCTCTGCCTTTCGCGCGTTTTGCCGAAACGAGAATTCTCAGCTGCATACCATCCCTCGGCCCGCCCTTTTTGCTTTACCGCGTGCGGCGCGAAAAAACAGGCAGTCCCGCGTTTCGCGCCGGACTGCCTGTTTTCCCTGCCCATCTGAAAAATCAGACAGGCGATTTTTCGAACCTTCGCCGTTACCGTTTCATGGAATGTACCGCCTTGAGGCGTGCGATCGCCCTCTGCAAGGCCAACTCGGCGCGCTCAATGTCGATATCGGGATGCTGCATCGGAGCGACATGGAAGTTATGGATGCGTTCCTTCGCCCGGTCATAGGCTTTTTGCGCCCGCAGCTCATCAATCTGGATGGGCAGCTCAGCGCAGGACGCCAGCACGGTGATCTTGTCCCGCTGAACTTCCATGAAGCCCCCGGCCACCGCGATAAGTTCCTCGCGGTCCGTGAGCTTGACGCGCATCGCACAGGGCAATACCCCGGCGATCATCGGCATGTGATGAGGCAGAATGCCCAATTCGCCCGATTGAGAACGAACCACCAGCATGTCGATGTCAGCCTGATAAACCACCGCGTCCGGGGAAATTACCTCCAGCTTGATCGTAGGCATGGGATCATGCCTCCTCTTCTTTCAGCTTCCGCGCTTTCGCCACCGCTTCATCGATGGTTCCCACCATGTAGAAAGCATTTTCCGGCATATCATCATGCTTGCCTTCAAGAATCTCCTTAAAGCCCCGCACCGTTTCTTTGAGGGGAACGTATTTCCCCGGCTGGCCGGTGAACTGCTCCGCCACCGCGAAGGGCTGGGACAGGAAGCGCTGAATCTTACGCGCCCGGGCTACCGTCAGCTTGTCGGCATCGGAAAGCTCTTCCATGCCGAGGATGGCGATGATATCCTGCAATTCCTTGTACTTCTGAAGCACCGCCTGCACCCCGCGGGCCACTTCGTAATGTTCCTCGCCGATGATGTTGGGATCAAGGATACGAGACGTCGAATCCAGGGGATCCACCGCCGGATAAAGGCCAAGCTCCGCGATCTGCCGGGAAAGAACCGTCGTCGCGTCCAAGTGGGTAAAGGTGCCTGCCGGCGCCGGGTCCGTCAGATCGTCTGCCGGAACGTAGACCGCCTGCACCGAGGTGATGGAACCTTTGTTGGTGGAAGTGATCCGCTCCTGCAAGGCGCCAATATCCGTGGTCAGCGTCGGCTGATAGCCGACGGCAGAAGGCATACGGCCCAAGAGAGCCGAAACTTCCGAACCGGCCTGGATGAAACGGAAGATGTTGTCGATGAAGAGAAGGACGTCCTGCCCTTCAATGTCACGGAAATACTCCGCCATGGTGAGGCCCGTGAGGCCGACGCGCATACGCGCTCCCGGCGGCTCGTTCATCTGCCCGTAGACCAGCGCCGTCTTACTGATAACACCGGATTCTGTCATTTCTGTCCAGAGATCGTTCCCCTCGCGGGTACGCTCGCCCACTCCGGCGAATACGGAATAGCCGCCGTGTTCTGTGGCGATGTTGTGAATAAGTTCCTGAATGAGAACCGTCTTGCCGACGCCCGCCCCGCCGAAGAGGCCCGTCTTGCCGCCGCGGGAATAGGGGGCGATAAGATCCACGACCTTGATGCCCGTTTCCAGGATCTGTGCCGAAGCGTCCTGTTCGTCAAATTTTGGGGCCGGACGATGGATGGGCCAAAACTCTTTATTTCCCACCGGGGCCGGATTGTGGTCAACCGTCTGTCCTAACACGTTAAAAACGCGCCCCAGGCATTCGGGACCTACCGGCACTTTGATGGGGGAACCGGTATCCACCGCTTCCATACCGCGCACCAAGCCGTCCGTCGAACTCATGGCGATGCAGCGGGTCACGCCGTCGCCTAAATGCTGCATGACTTCGACCACGAGGTCGATATCCATATCACCGGCTTTGCCCTTGATCGTGACCGCGTTCAAAATCTCCGGCAGTTCGCCCAGAGGAAACTCCACGTCTACGACCGGCCCGATGACCTGCACTACCTTACCTTTAGCCAATGCTAAACCTCCTTACTTCAAGGCTTCCGCACCGCCCACGATCTCGCTGATCTCGCGGGTAATGTTCGCCTGACGTACTTTGTTATACTGCAAGTCCAGCTTCTTATTGAGCTCCGCGGCATTGTCCGTCGCGTTGCTCATGGCCGTCATGCGGGAACTCAGCTCGCTGGCCGCAGCTTGAAGCTGCGCCGCGTATATCATCGTCACCAAATACTGCGGCAGGAGGTATCCCATGACCTCAGGCGCATTGGGTTCGAAAATATAGTCGGATGCCTCCATGGTATCCTCGTCCGCGTCATTCTCCGTCACCGCGTCCTCAGCGAAGGGATCCTCCTCCGCCGCCGGCGCCTCACGCCCAGTCAGCCCCTCAAAGGGCAGGAGCTGAAACATTTCCGGCACCGAATGGATGGCAGATATAAACCGCGTGTAAACGATATGGACGACGCTGTACCTTCCAGACTGATAGAGAGCCGTGATCTCGGCAGCGATGGCCCGGGCTGTTTCAAAGGTGGGCTTCTCGCTGATGCCGATATAATGCTTCACGATATGGTAGGCGCGGTTTCGGAAATGTTCTTCCGTCTTGCGCCCGACGGTGATGAGATCCACCGCGTCCTTATGAGGGATATGGGCCACCGCTTCCTTGAAGACATTGCTGGCATAGGCGCCGGCCAATCCCTTGTCGGAGGCGATGATCAAAAACAGCTCCTTGCCCTCGGGATGACTCTCCAAGAGCGGGTGTTTGAAATCCCCCACATGGGCCGCCACGTTCTCCACGATCTCCGCCATTTTTTTCGCGTAAGGACGGTTCGCAATAGCGGCCTGCTGCGCCCGGCGCAGTCTGGCCGCCGCCACCATCTTCATCGCTTTGGTGATCTGCTGGATATTCTTGACGCTCTTGATACGCCGGCGGATACTTTGTAAACTCGCCATTAAAAATCACCTCGCGTCATCATGCCATCTTGTAAGGAATCGTTTCCTTAAACTCCGCAATGGCTTTTTTGAGCGCGGCTTCGATATCGTCGTCGAGCTTCTTCTGCTCGGCGATCTTGTCGCCGATTTCCGGATGGTTCTGGTACATGAACTTGAGGAAATCCTTCTGGAAGGTAACGACCTTGTCCACCGCAATGTCCGCGAGGAAGCCGTGAACCGCCGTGTAGAGGACCATGACCTGATCCTGTACCACGAGCGGCGAATACTGGGCCTGCTTCAAGGTCTCCACCATCCGGGCGCCGCGATCCAGCTGATCTTTCGTCGCCTTGTCCAAATCGGAACCGAACTGCGCGAAGGCCGCCAATTCACGATATTGCGCGAGGTCAAGGCGCAGCGTACCGGACACCTGCTTCATGGCTTTGATCTGAGCGCTGCCGCCGACACGGGACACGGAAAGGCCCACGTTGACCGCCGGGCGGATGCCCGAGTAGAACATTTCCGTTTCCAGCATGATCTGCCCGTCGGTGATGGAAATGACGTTCGTGGGAATGTAGCCGCCCACGTCCCCCGCCAGCGTCTCGATGATGGGGAGCGCCGTGATGGAACCGGCCCCCATCTGATCGGAAAGTTTCGCGGCCCGCTCTAAAAGGCGGGAGTGCAAATAGAAAACGTCGCCCGGATACGCTTCGCGGCCCGGGGGACGGCGGAGCAGAAGCGACATAGCACGGTACGCCGCCGCATGCTTCGTCAGATCATCGTAGACGCAGAGGCAGTGACCGCCCTTATACATGAAGTACTCGGCGATGGAAACGCCGGCATAGGGGGCCAGATACTGGAGCGGAGAACTGTCCGCCGCTGTCGCCGCCACCACGATGGTGTACGCCATCGCGCCATGGTCTTCCAGCGTTTTTACTACCCGCGCCACCGTCGAAGCCTTTTGGCCGATAGCAACGTAAACACAGATGCAGTTCTGCCCCTTCTGATTGATGATGGTATCGACGGCGATGGCCGTTTTCCCCGTGCCACGGTCGCCAATGATGAGCTCACGCTGACCGCGCCCGATGGGCACCAAGGCGTCGATGGATTTGATCCCCGTTTGGAGGGGCTCATGAACGGACTTACGATCCGCAATACCCGGCGCCCGGTTCTCGATGGGCCGATATTCCTTGGCCTCGATGGGGCCTTTACCGTCAATGGGGCGTCCTAAAGCATCCACCACGCGGCCGATCATGGCCTCACCCACCGGTACCTGCATGATGCGTCCCGTGCGCTTTACCGTGTCGCCTTCCTCAATCTCATTCTCACGGCCGAGGACGACGGCGCCAACATTGTCCTGTTCCAAGTTCAGAACCATGCCGAATATATCATTGCCGAAATCGAGCAGCTCGCCCGCCATGGCTTTTTGCAGGCCATGGATATGCGCGATGCCGTCGCCGATCTCGATAACAGTGCCCACATCATCGATCTTAAGATCCACGTTGTAATGGCGGATCTGTTCTTTGATGATCGCTGTTATTTCTTCCGGATTCATCTTCATAACTTAGCTGTCACCCCAATTTCTTTACTGTGGAAAGGCGCGGCCTTCTTAACAGCGCGACGCTTTCCCTGGAACGTGATCGAGGTGTCACGTTTCGCTTCTTGTTCAGTGTGCCAGAAGTTCCTCTTCCAAGGCCTTCACACGGCCTAAGAGGCTGCCGTCCACGCGGGTCTCCCCCATGCGGACGACGACGCCGCCGATAATGGCGGGGTCCAAATGACGCCGAACCTTGATCTTCTTGCCGGTGACTTCGGCCAATTTATCCGTGAGCCGTGTCATGGCGTTATCGCTAAGGTCACGGGCCATCGTCACGTCGGCAACCACAATGCCCTGCGCCTCATTCGCATACGTTTCGTATTCCCTCGCGATCTCCTTCAGGAGGAATCCGCGCTGCTTGTCGATCAGGTAACAGAGGAAATTTACGATGATGGGGGAATAGTCCCCGGCAAAGCACTTCTCCACCGTTTCCTTTTTCGCTGCCGTGGGAATCATGGGGCTGGCCAGAAACTCCTGCAGCTCGCTGACATCGTCGATATCAGCCACCAGGCGTTTCAGCTCTTCCCCGTACTCCGTAAGCTTCCCGTCCTCCTGGGCCAAGAGAAAAATCGCCCGGGCATACTTATGGGCCAGCTGTAAATTTAACATGACAGATCACCGGCCCTATGCTTATCAAGGCCGTTGATGAATTCGGTGACCAGTTCTTCGTCCGCCGCCTCGTCCATCTTGCGTCCCATGAGTTTCGCCGCCGCAGCCAACGCCATGGTAACCATCTGCCCTTTC